>CAXTIY010000532.1:0-2009 GCA_964244215.1 uncultured bacterium | reverse complement strand
GGCTCGTCAAAACGCTCGTGCCGGCCTTCATCGACGATCCGAGTGCCTGGCCGAGCTTGAGCGCGAACTCGGGCGTGAGTTCGACGTTGGCGAGCCCGCTCACGCCGACCGCGCCGAAAAGCGAACCTGGCCACTTGATGCCGTAGATGAGCGACATCGAAACGATGGAACCGGACGCCACCGATTTATCGGGCCATAGTTTGAGATTGGGGCGCACGACGGCGCCGCTGCCGAGCGAGCAGCCGCTACCCACGACCGCGCCGTCACCGATCGTGACGTGATCCTTGACGATATTGCGATCGGCGATCGTGCTGCCGGTCACCACGGACGACTCGCCGAAATAACAGTCGGCCCAGGCGATCGTGCGTTGCAGTCGCGCGTTACGCGCGACGATCGCCGCGTTGCCGAGCACGGTATCGGCGCCGACGATGGCTCCTGCTTCGATAATGACGTTGCGTCCGAGCACGAGCGGAGCGATGAGGCGCGCTTGCGGGTCGATCCGGCAACCTTCACCGATCCAAATGCCGGGTTCGGTTTGCGCGCCCGGGATCTCGATGTGCACCTTCCCGGAAAGGGCGTCGTAATTCGCTTGTTGGTACTGTTGCAGATTACCGATATCCGTCCAGTATTCCGTCGCGATGTAACCCGAGATGAGTTTGTTTTCGTGCAGCATGCGCGGGAAGATGTCGCGCGAGAAATCATACGACTTGCCTTTGGTCATGTACTGCAGCACCTCGGGCTGGAGCACGTAGATGCCGGTATTGATCGTATCGGAAAATATCTCGCCCCACGAGGGCTTTTCGACGAAGCGCGTGATGTGGCGGTCTTCATCCGTAATGACGACGCCGAACTCCAGGGGATTGGTCACGCGCTGTAGCGTGATCGTCGCCGTCGCGCCGCTGCGGGTGTGATCGGCGACGAGCGCCCCGAGATCGAGATCCGTCAGCGCGTCGCCCGAAATGATGAGGAACGGCTCGTCGCCGATGATGTCGCTTGCGAGTCGCACGGCGCCCGCCGTACCGAGCGGCGTATCTTCGACCACGTATTGCATCGACACGCCGAACGCCGAGCCGTCGCCGAAATACGACTCGACTTCGTCTGCGAGATAATGCAGCGTCGCGATGATTTCGGTAATGCCGTGACGGCGAAGCAGATCGACGATATGCTCCATCACGGGTTTGTTCGCAATAGGAGCGAGGGGCTTGGGGCGACGCGACGTCAGCGGCCGCAAACGAGATCCTTCTCCTCCGGCCATCACGACGGCTTTCATGTCGAACTCCCTCCCTTAACTAAAGCGCGGACGTCGGCGACGAGTGCGGAAATGCTGGCGTCGCGCGCGATACCGTCGAGATCGAGCCCGCTCTTGCGTCGCCAATTCGGGTACTCCGTGAAGGTTCCCGGTAAATTAATTTGTTCTAGCTCACCAGCAGCGTCGTCTAATTGAACGAGCACGAGCCGAGCCGGCGTTTTCGCAAGAAAGCGGTACGCGCCGCGCGTGAGCGCTTCCAATCGCGCAACGTCGTGCGAACGCTCGTCGAGCGTACGGTGCAGGGCCGCAAACGTCGCGTCGTCGAGCTCGCCTTCGGTTGCGAGGGCCTCGAGCAAGCGCGAGGCGTCGACCCGGCGCAGCGATTGGGCGTCGCGAGCGGCATCGACCGATAGCATTCCGATACCGTGGCGCACTTCGATATCGCGGCCGATGAGCCAGCCGAGCAACGTCGGCACGTCGTGGGTCGTGCCGGTTGCGAGCGCGAGTGCCGGATACGCGGACGGGGGCCGAAAGCGGCCGTCGTCTTCGCGCTCGAAGAGCAGTAAGCGATACGAGAAGATTCGCTCGCGTTCCATACGAGCGCGGAAACCGTCCGGCACGTTGCCGAGATCTTCGCCGACGATCAAACAACGTCGACGATCGCTCTCGACGCATGCGAAGCCGATTAATTCGTCGAAAGGATACGCGACGTACGCGCCGTCGGCCGGCGATTTGCCGCGCGGAATACGGAATTGACGGA
>CAXTIY010000531.1:0-2018 GCA_964244215.1 uncultured bacterium | reverse complement strand
TCGATGAAATACACGCGCTCGCGGCAGACAAGCGCGGCTCCCACCTCGCGCTGACCCTCGCGCGGCTCGACGATCTCGTGCAGCGCGGCAGCGGCCGCAAGCCGCAGCGCATCGGGCTTTCGGCGACGGTGCGGCCGCTCGCCGACGTCGCGCGCTTTCTCGGCCCGAACGCCGCGATCGTCGACGTCGGGCACCGTCGCGAGATGACGCTCGCGGTCGAGGTGCCGGACGACGAACTCGGCGCCGTCGCGAGCGGCGAGCTCTGGTTACAAATGTACGACCGGCTCGTCGAGCTCATTCTCGCCCACAAAACCACGCTGGTTTTCGTCGGTACGCGCCGGATGAGCGAGCGCGTCGCCTTCGCGCTAGCGACGCGCCTCGGCGAAGGCCGAGTGCTGCCGCATCATGGCAGTTTGTCGCGCGAGATTCGTTTCGATACGGAACATCGGCTCAAGAGCGGCACGCTGCGCGCGGTGGTCGCCACGGCGTCGCTCGAACTCGGCATCGACATCGGCGCGGTCGACCTCGTCGTGCAGCTCGGCACGCCGCGTTCGATCGCGGTCGCGCTGCAGCGCGTGGGCCGCTCCGGCCATTGGATCGGCGCGAAACCGGAAGGCCGGCTCTTTCCCACGACGCGCGACGAACTGCTCGAATGCGCGGCGCTCGTGCGCGCGATGCGAAGCGGGGCCATGGACGCGCTCAAGATCCCGAAGGCACCGCTCGACATTCTCGCGCAACAGCTCGTCGCTACCTGCGCTGCGAACGACTTCGAAGTCGAGGCATTGTACGCGCTCGTACGCTCGGCGTATCCGTATCGCGACTTGCCGCGCGCCGACTTCGACGCGGTACTGGCGCTGCTTTCGGACGGCGTCGCGACGTCGCGCGGGCGCAGCGGAACGTTCCTACATTACGACCGCGTCAACGGCCGCGTACGCGCGCGGCGCGGCGCGCGCATCGCCGCGATAACGTCCGGCGGCGCCATTCCCGAAACGGCCAACTACAACGTCGTCGCCGAACCCGAAGGCACGGTCATCGGCACGGTCGACGAGGATTTCGCCGTGGAGAGCATGGCGGGTGACATCTTTTTGCTGGGAACGACGTCGTGGCATATCCGGCGGGTCGAAGCCGGTGTGGTGCGTGTCGACGATGCGCACGGTGCACCGCCGTCGATCCCGTTCTGGAACGGCGAAGGACCGGGCCGCACGCTCGAACTATCGCACGAAGTCTCCGCGCTGCGCGCGGCGCTCGACGAGCGCGACGATACGGCGGCCCGCGCTTTGCTGGAAAGCGAGTGCGGCGTCGAGCACGCGGGTGCGGAGCAGGCCGTTGCCTACGTTCGCGCCGGAAAAGCCATTCTCGGAACGGTGCCGACGACGACCACGCTCGTCGCCGAGCGCTTCTTCGATGAAGCGGGCGGCATGCAACTCGTACTGCACACGCCGTTCGGCGCGCGCGTCAATCGGGCATGGGGACTCGCGCTGCGCAAGAAGTTTTGCCGTACGTTCGATATCGAATTGCAAGCCGCCGCAACCGATAACGGCATCGTCCTGTCGCTGACGGAGCAGCACGCGTTTCCGCTCGAAGTGGTCTTCGAATTCGTGAAGTCCGCGAGTGTGGAGCAAACGCTGACGCAGGCATTGCTGACCGCACCGATGTTCGGCGCGCGTTGGCGTTGGAACGCGACGCGGGCGCTCGCGATCTTGCGCATGCGCGGCGGCTCGAAGGTTGCACCGCAGCTGCAACGCATGCGGGCCGACGACTTGCTCGCCGCCTGCTTTCCGGATGCGGCCGCCTGCGGCGAGAATCGAACCGGGCCGCTGCGAATTCCCGACCACGTGCTCGTCCGCGAGACGATCGACAACTGCTTGCACGAAGCGATGGATCTCGACGGTCTGCTCGCCGTGCTCGTACGGATCGAATCCGGCGCGATCCGTACGGTCGCGGTCGATACGCCCGAACCGTCGGCCTTCTGCCACGAGATCCTCAGCGCGAATCCATATGCGTTTCTCGACGATGCG
>CAXTIY010000530.1:0-2020 GCA_964244215.1 uncultured bacterium | reverse complement strand
AAACGGCCGCACCGCTGCAGTAGAACGCGTTGAAATCGCCGCCGAGGCCGCCAATATGAGGTGCGGCAAGCACGCACGTCGGCGCGAGCGTCAAGCTCACCAGTGTTATAAGTAATACGAGGAATCTATGCACCGTGAGCGCCTTCAGACAGCGCAGCCTGATCTTCTTCGACATCGTAATAAGCGAAGTTCTTGCCGCCCACGCGAGCCACGGTCCGGTTCATAACGACGCCGATGATGGACTTCGCTTTGGCCGTCGCAAGGCGGTACAGAGCGTGCCGGATCTGCTTCACTTCGGTCTCGCCGACGGACAATACGAGTATCGTACCGTCGGTCTTACTTGCGATCACAGCGCCGTCGAAGACAACATTAATTGCCGGCCCATCGACGACGACGATCGAGTAACGACGGCGCGCTTCATCGAGGAGGCGCTCGAAACGTTCAGACTGCAGTAATTTACTCGGATTGGGACTAGACGCGCCGCTCGTCATGACGTCGAGCCCAGCAAGCGGGGACGGCCTCACAACGTCTGCCAGTTGCATCGTTCCGATCAAGATGTCGGAAAGACCGTGCCGTTTCGATACGTTGAGCCTCGTATGAAGCGTGGGTCTGCGCATATCCGCATCGATGAGTAGAACGCTCGGTCGAATCTCGGCGAGAGCGACCGCGGCGTTAAAGGCCACGGTCGATTTGCCTTCGCCCGGAAGAGGGCTCGTGATAGAAATCGAGCGCAACGGTTCATCGCTCGCATAATTGAGAGACGCGACCAGCTGTAGAAACGACTCGACGAACACGCGCTGCTTGCGAACCGAATCGTTTCGAACGCCGCCATGTGGCAGCAATCGAGCTGACGGCAAAGCGTATTCCGGGGCGGAGCCCAGCATCGATGCGACGCCTGCCGTTTCGTCGGATCGTCTAAAGAACGACGAGATCTTACTACTTAGAGCGCGCTTCACGGGCGGTCCTTCGGGTAGCTTGCCCATGCGCGCGTTCGATGTGGCCTCGCTTAGGCGCGGGATCCCGGCGAGCACGGGAAGACCGAATAACGTGGCGACGTCGACATCGTCCTTAATGGTACGATCAAACAACTCCCCCGCGTAAACCACCGTTGCCGCCACGATAAGGCCGATGACGCACGCGAGAGCGATATTGAATAAGAGTTTCGGCGATTTCGTCGCGAACTCGGCGCGCGCCGGATCCACGATCGAAACACCACTCGGTGTTGTTGTCTTGGCCACGGTCGCTTCGGCGAATTTGCGCTTCATCTCGTTGTAGACGTCTTGAGCAAGCTTTGCGCGGCTCTTGAGCTGCTCGATGTGATAGGTCTGGCGCGGGAGACGACTAAGACTCGGAGCAAGCGCGCGCCGCTGCGCGGCGAGCTCTGCTATTCGCGCCCGTGAAGACTGGACCGTCGTCTGATATCCCGCCGCCTGCTCCCGCAGTTGCTGATATACCGGATTCGCTGCGGTACTGCTTCCGGAGCTGACCATGGCTTTCGTAAGAGCGATTTGCCGATTAACTTCGTTGAGTTGCGCCTTCATAGTAATAACGGCCGGATAGGCGGCCGTATATTGACGGAGCAGCGTTTGCAGCGAGACTTGATCTTGGCTCCGCTGAGCGAGCAGCTGCGCCATTACGGGATTCGGCGCAACGCTGGCACCATTGGCGATGCTCTGCGGAAGGGTCGCAAGTTGAGCGGTAACGTCCGTGTACTTCGCCTGAGCTTCCGTCTGGTCAAGCCGCGCCGCCGCCATCGCGGAATCAATCGATACGGCTTGTGCCAGCAGCGACTGCTTCTGAGAATCCAAATCGGGAATACGCAAGCGCGACTCTTCAGCGGCGACGAGCTGTTGCGCGGCCCGCATAGTGCGCGCGGCGCGCGGCATTTCGAGTTGGAGGTCCGCTAGAGCGGTGTCCGCTTCGGATCCCACGATCGTACGCTCACGATCGACGAACACGCGCGCAAAGTCGTTCGTAATGGCGGCCGACTCGTCGGCGCTGCGCCCTTTCGCCGAGATCG
>CAXTIY010000529.1:0-2021 GCA_964244215.1 uncultured bacterium | reverse complement strand
ACGCCGCAAGAACTCGCGGCGACGTATCCGCGCGATTACCGCGATTGGCGCGAACCGATACCGCTCGGCGACATCGTGCGCGAAGCCCTCGCGCGCGGACGCGAGCCCGCGGAGGCCGATTCGAGCGAGGTTATCGCGGTCGGGCGGATCGTAAGCGTTTCCGAGCTACGCGGCCGCGTTCCGATCGTCGCAGCCGAACTCGAAGATTCGAGCGGCCGCCTCAAAGCCACGTGGTTCGGGCGGCGGGGACTAGCCGGCAAACTCGTACCGGGCGAACGCGTTTTCGTCTACGGCCGCACCGCGCTCAAACGTTCGCGCACCGGGGTGTCCGTGGAAATAAACGTCTTGCAGCACAAGCATTTGGGTGAAGAAGAGCGCTACGAAGGCAGCATCGTTCCCGTCTATCGCGCGACGAAAGATTTACCGTCGCGCACGATCGCGACGACGATCGAACGCAATTTCGAAGCACTCGCGGCGTGCGTGCACGAAACGTTGCCGGAAGCGGTATCGCGCGAAAGCGGTTACGGCACGCTGCGCGAGGCGTGGCGCGCGATGCACCGGCCGACGTCGCCACAGGAAGCGCAGGTGGCGCGCGAGCGCGTCATGTTCGAAGAATTCTTTGCGATCGCATTCGCCGCGGCCGTCAAGCGCGCGCACCGTCGCTCGGCCGCCGGTGCCATGCCGCTCGCGCCGCCCGAGGGTCTGCTCGATCGCTTCGAGACGTCGCTAGAGTTCGCGTTTACGGGCGCGCAGCGCCGCGTCATCGCCGACATTTGGCGCGACATGGCGAGCAGCGTGCCGATGAACCGGTTGTTGCAAGGCGACGTCGGCAGTGGAAAGACGCTCGTTGCGGCCGCCGCGATCGTGCTCGCCGCCGCGAACGGCGTGCAGAGCGCGCTCATGGCGCCGACGGAGATCCTCGCCGCGCAGCACGCGCAAAAGCTCGCGCCGTTGCTGTTGCCCTTCGGCATTCGCGTCGATGCGCTCTTCGGCAGCCTCGGTGCGCGCGAACGGAACGCGACGCGTGGCCGGCTCTCGAGCGGCGAATGCGATCTGGTGGTCGGCACCCACGCGCTGATCGAAGACGAGGTTATCTTCGCGAATCTCGGGCTCGCGGTCATCGACGAGCAGCATCGTTTCGGCGTCGCGCAGCGCGCGAAATTACGCGCGAAGGGCGGTGCCGCACACACGCTGCACATGACGGCGACGCCGATTCCGCGGACGCTCGCGCAAACGAAATTCGCCGATCTCGAGCTGTCCATCATCGATGAATTACCGCCCGGCCGCACGCCGATCGAAACGTACGTGCTACGCGAAAGCCGCAAGCCGCTCGCGTACGCGTTCGTGCGCGAAAACGCGGCGCGAGGCCGCCAAGCATACGTCGTCGCGCCTGCAATCGACGAGTCTGAAGTTGCGCTTACGAGCGTCCTCGCCGAACTCGAAATTTTGCGCTCGAATGCGTTTTCGGATTTGCGCGTCGATCTGCTGCACGGCCGTTTGCCCGCGCGCGAGAAGGACGCAGCGATGAAACGCTTCGCGCGCGGCGAATCCGACGTGCTGCTCGCGACGACCGTGGTCGAAGTCGGTGTCGACGTGCCCAACGCATCGGTAATGGTTATTCTCGACGCGCACCGTTACGGGCTCGCACAACTCCACCAGTTACGCGGCCGCGTCGGTCGCGGTGCGGCCCGTTCGTATTGCGTGCTCGTCGCACCGGACGAGCGCGGCGCCGTCGAGCGGCTCGAAATCTTAAGCCGTACGACCGACGGTTTCGCCATCGCCGAAGAAGATTTGCGGTTGCGCGGTGAAGGCGAATTCGCCGGGCTCGCGCAGACGGGCGGCGGAACATTACTCGGCAGCGTCGTTTCCGATTTCGCGCTGTACATGCGGGCGAAGGCGGCCGCGGATAGCGTGGTCGGCCGCGATCCCGAGCTCATCTTGCCGGAACACGCGGCGCTACGGGCGGCTCTCTCGACCGATGCCACGGCTCGATCCACGCAACTCAGTTCTTGAGCGCCGGA
>CAXTIY010000528.1:0-2025 GCA_964244215.1 uncultured bacterium | reverse complement strand
ACGGCGTCGACAATTTCAAAGGCGGAGAGCTGCAAGCGAAGTTGATGAACGACCTCCTCAAGGGGAAGAAAGGCGACGTTTGGCTTCTGAGCGGCTTGCCTTCGGCGCAAAACCTCGAGGATCGCATTCGCGGCTGCAAGGGCACGCTTTCGAAAGATCTTACGATCGCCGGTACCAGCTTCTGCAACGAAGACGTCGCGCTCGGCGTATCGCAAGTCGAGAACGTACTGCGGTCGCATCCCGATTTGATCGGTTACATCATGATCGGCGCTTGGCCGCTCTTCAGCAGCGTCGGCGCTTTACCGCGCCTGACGGAGCGCGCCAAGAACGGGCTGCAAGTCGTCGCTTTCGATTATCTCGAACAAGAATTGCCGTTCATCAAGAACGGCACGGTGAAAGCGTCGGTCGGTCAGGATTATTGGGGTTGGGGCTATCAGTCCGTCACGATTCTCTCGGGCCTTTTGCAAGGGAAGCACTATCCGGCGTTCGTGCCTCAGGCGTTACCGGTCGTCAATACGAGCAACGTCGACGCGTATCAGAAAAAGTGGGATGAATCGAAAACGCCGGAGGGGATGGCGGCAGCTTTCAAAGAGGCACCGGTGTCGTCTTGATTTCGACCGAGCCTACGGTCGCACGCGAGCCGATCCTCCGCACGACGGGAATAACGAAATCGTTCGGTGCGATCGCGGCACTACGCGGTATCGATTTCGAATTGTTCGCGGGCGAAGTTCTCGGCGTCGTCGGCGATAACGGAGCCGGCAAATCGACGTTCATCAAGATACTTTCGGGTGCACTCGTCCCCGACGGCGGCACGATGGAAGTCGATGGGCAGCCGGTTCAATTTAAAGGCTTGCTCGACGCTCGGCGGGCCGGCATCGAAACGGTTTTCCAAGAACTCGCCGTCGTGCCGTTGATGGACGTCGAGGAGAACTTCTTTCTCGGCCGCGAGTTGACGATACCGGGCCCATTCAAATTTTTACGCGTGCTGCGTAAGAATGCGATGCGCGGTCGAGCGCGCGACGAAATAGCGAGTTTGCGAGTCGGTTTACCGTCCGTCCGTCAGCGCGTAGGCAATCTCTCCGGTGGACAACGGCAAAGCGTGGCCGTCGCGCGAGCCGTCGCCTGGAGCCGGAAAATCGTGATCATGGACGAACCGACGGCGGCTCTGGGAGTAAAGGAGTCGCGTGGCGTTCAAGATTTAATAAAGCGAGTACGCGACCGCGGCATCGCAGTTATTCTGATCAGCCACAGTATGCCTCAGCTCTTCGATGTGACGGACCGCATCTTCGTTTTCCGGCACGGCGCTCACGCCGGTACGGTCAAAACGATCGATACGGATATGGAAACCGTCGTACGTCTGATCACCGGCGCCGATTTGCAAGAGCACAGGCACGCGAACTAAGCCGCGAACTATAGCGCTCTAGAAGTTCGACGGCGCTAGGAGATGCGTAACCGATTGTAGATCGGCGATCGTGGCTTTGGGCGCGAGCAGATTGCGATCGACGCGCAATTCGATGAGCGTGGTCGTGTTGCGACCGATAGCGCGGTCGAAGGCGGCCGTGAAGTCTTCCGTGGTTTCCACGACATCGGCGTCCGCGCCGAACGACTGTGCGAATACGGCGAAATCGGGATTGCGAAGCTCCGTCCCGCTGACCCGCCCCGGATACGCCTGCTCCTGATGCATCCGGATCGTGCCGTACATAGCGTTATTGACGACGAGGATGATGATCGGCACGTCGGCGAGCATCGCCGTAGCGAGTTCCTGAGCGCTCATGAGAAAGTCGCCGTCGCCGACGTAGGCGACGACGGTACGGCTCGGATGCACGAGCTTCGCAGCGATTGCCGCCGGAAATCCGTATCCCATCGACCCGTTGCGGGCGGCCAATTGCGTGCCGTATTGGCGGAACTCAAAAAATCTATGGAGCCACGCGGAGAAATTACCGGCGCCGTTCGCGACGATCGCATCGTCGGGCAACACGCGCCGAACGTGCGTGATCGCAGCCGCGAGGTCGACGCCGTACTCCG
>CAXTIY010000527.1:0-2035 GCA_964244215.1 uncultured bacterium | reverse complement strand
GTTGCGGCCTTGCCGGTCCTGAGCGGCCAGAGCCCGACGGCGGCCGGCGGGAACGCGCCGACGCTGTACGGCCCGAGCCCAACGACAGGCAGCGTCTACGGTTGGACGCGCCCCTCGCAAAGCGTGCTCATCGGCGACGTGGCGCGCATCGAAGATGCGAGCGTGCCGATTCGTAATTACGCGTTCATCAACGGCAAGCCCGGCGTCGAATTGCAAGTTCAGAAGTCGATCGACGCGAGCGAGATCGACGTGTCGGATGCCGTGCAAGCGGCGCTTCCTAAACTACGTCAGCAGTTTCCGCAAGTCGACCTGCGCGTCGATTACGTGCAATCGGTGTACTCGAAGCAGCAGGTCGAGGGCGTCGAACGCACGCTCGTCGAGGGCATTCTGCTCACGGCGATTCTCATGTTGCTCTTCTTACAATCGTGGCGTAACGCGATCGTCGTGATGATCGCCATTCCGACGTCGCTCTGTGTAGCGCTCGCGGCGATGAAGATCTTGCATCTCTCGATCGACACGATATCGCTGCTCGCGATGACGCTCGTCATCGGCATCTTGATCGACGACTCGACCGTCGTGCTCGAGAACATACAGCGCCATGCCGACGACGGTGAAGAGCCCCTCGAAGCGGCGCTGAACGGACGCAGCGAAATCGGCCAAGCGGCAATCGCGATCACGCTCGTCGACGTCGTCGTCTTCTTACCGATTGCGTTTATTCCGGGTCCCGTCGGCGTGCAGCTCGCGGAGTTCGGACTCGTCGTTACCGTCTCGACGCTGACGTCGCTCCTCGTATCGTTCACCATTACGCCGACGCTCGCGGGCGTTTGGGCGCTCAAATCCAAATGGAAACCGTGGAAGCCCATCCGTGCCTTCAATAACGGCTTCGAATGGGTGCGCGAGCAGTACGGCGAGCGCATGTTACCGGCGGCGATCCGGCGTCCGTGGCCGATCGTTATCGTAGCGATCGTGTTGACGCTTGGGTCCGTCTTGCTCGTTCCGTTCGGACTGGTCGGCCAAGACTACATCCCGAATTCCGATCAAGGACAGATCTACTATACGCTCACGTTTCCGCCGGGAACGCCACTCGATCGCACCGCGAACGTTCTCGGCAAAATCGAAAAAGAGGTCGATCGGTTTTCCGATCTGCAATCCGAAGTGACCAATGCCGGCGGCTTCAATTCGCCCTACGGCGGGTTCGTGCTGCAAGGCAACGCGGGACAGATTAACATCTTCCTAACGGCGGACCATAAAGCGCCCTCGCAACATTGGATCGAAGAACTGCAACGCTTGAGCCGCAAATACGCGCCGGACGGGGTGGCGCTCGCAAAAGAGGCGAGCGATCCGACGCAGGGCGGCCCGCGACAGCCGATCGACGAGATCGTCTCCGTAATGGGCGGCGGCGATCCATCGCAATACGCCATCAAGATCGCGGACGCACTTAAAGCGACGCCCGGCGTCATCAACGTCAACGACTCCGCGCAAATTGCGCTGCCGCAGGTCGCGGTTGAGTTCGACCGCCCCATGGCGCGCGCGCTCGGAGCGTCGCTCGGCGATGCGTCGACCGCCATTCGGGCCTCATTCGGCGGCGACGTCGCGACCGAACTCGAATCACCGAACGGCCTCATCCAAGTCGAAGTCATCTATCCGAAATCGCAACAGAGGTCGCTCGCAAGCGTGCTCGCGATCCCGATTCGAGCGGCGAACGGCGCCATCGTGCGCGTCGGCGACTTCGCGCATCTCACGCTATCGCCCGCCCCCGTACTCGTCACGCGAACCAATCGCGCGGACGTCGTTCACGTGGACGGAAGCCTCGCCGATGGCTATCAGCTCTCGAACGTCATGCGCGATTTTCATAAGCGCGTCGACGCGTTTCATTTTCCGGGGCTCGTAACGATACGCGACGCACCCTCGAGCCAACTCGAGCTCTTGCAACAGACGCTCGTGGGCATGGCGGGCTCGATCGCCCTCTCGATCGTGCTGGTCTATCTGTTGATGGTCGCGCTCTACAACGACTTTCGCGACCCGCTCATCATCT
>CAXTIY010000526.1:0-2038 GCA_964244215.1 uncultured bacterium | reverse complement strand
TGAGTTCGATTTGCGGATTGTGACGAACCGCGTCGACGATCGTTTCGAGGCGCGACGTGACGCCCGTTTGATTGGTGACGATGCCGATCGAACGCCCGCGCAATTCGCGCCATGCCTCGCTCAAGAAGACGTCGTCGCCGAGGGTGACGCTCGCGGGCGGCAGCGGCGCGGCGGCCGCGACCAGCGGTGCTCGGACGCTCGCCGCGAGACCGCCCGCAGAGGCGGCCGCTAAGCGCGCGAAATCGCGCCGCCGCATCATCCGGCGAACGGCTCGCTTCCCGCTTGCGCGGCGACGACTTGCGCGAAGGCGGCCCAGTCTTCGCCGCCGTGTCCCGTTGCGAGTGCGGTGAGGAAACGATCGCGCACGACGTTTGCAAACGGTAGCGGCACCTCGAGGGAATCCGCGGCCTCGAGCAGCAGGCGGTTATCCTTGAGACCGAGCGGCAAGGCGAAACCGGGCGGCGTAAATTTGCCGCTGACGATGAGATTACCGTACGTATTGTAGACGGGCGCGCCGAAGAGCGTATTCGTTAAGATCTCGAGCATTTGGGCGTGCTCGATCCCGGCTTTGCCGACGAGCGTAAAGACTTCCGCGAGTCCCTCGATCACGCACGTAATCAAAAAATTACCGGAGAGCTTCACGAGATTTGCTTGTTCGGGCTCTTCGCCGACGGTGAATATCTGCTGTCCGAGCTGTTCGAGGATCGGCCGCACGCGTTCGAGCGCCTCCGCCGCACCCGCCGTTACGAAGAATAACTTGGCTGCGGCGGCTGCCACCGGGCGTCCGAAGACGGGCGCCGTCACATAATGTTGGCCGCGCTCCGCATGAGCGGTCGCAAGACGTTTGGAACAGGCGACGCCGATCGTGCTCACCGAAACGTGAATGCCGTCTTTGGGCAGACCCGCAGCGATGCCGTCGTCACCGAAGACCGCGCTCTCGATCGCGCGATCGTCGGCGAGCATCGTAAACACGATCCCGCCCGCCGCGGCGGCGGCAGGCGTGTCCGCTACGGTGCCGCCTTCCTTCGCAAACTCTTCGGCGCGCGCGCGCGTTCGGTTAAAGACGGACACGTCGTGCCCGGCTTTCACGAGATTGCGCGCCATGGCGCTGCCCATGGCGCCGAGTCCGACGAATCCGATTTTTTGCGCAGGCATACTTCTACTCCGGTTGGTTTGTGCGAAAGCGTAGCGAGATTAAACGAATTCCGGAACCACGCCCGGCGGAATGAGGCGCGCGGTCGCCGCGCGTGCGAAGAGATCGTCGATCGCCGCGACCCCGTCCTCGCCAAGGTCTTGCGAGTACTCGTTTACGTAGAGCGCGATGTGCGCGCGCATGACGTCGTCGCTCATTTCGAAGGCGTGCTCTCGTATGTACGGTGCAACGGCGGCATCGTTCGCGTACGCATATGCCAGACTTTCTCTGATCGTCGCGTCGATATGACGCGCCCGCTTCGGCGGCAAGTCGCGGCGCGCCAAGATGGCTCCGAGCGGTATCGGATGCCCGGTCTCGCCTTCCCACCATTCGCCGAGATCCGCCACGCTTACCAGCCCCGAACGCTGGTAGGTGAAACGAGATTCGTGAATGATGAGACCGGCGTCGACTTCACCGTTCGCGACGGCGTCGACGATGCGATCGAAGCGCATGACGACCGGTTCGAACGGCTGCGTCAGCGCGAGGCGAAGCAACAAATAGGCTGTCGTCAGCGTGCCGGGAATCGCGAACCGCGCGCGCGGATCGAACGAGTTAAGGGTAGGAACGCTGCCGTCCGCGTTCGGTTTGCTGACCACGAGCGGTCCGCAGCCGCGCCCGAGCGCGCCTCCCGCGCGTAGAATGCGATAGTCGCCGAGCAAATAGGGAATCGCGCCGTAACTCACTTTCGTTAGTTCGAAACGGCCGGCTCGTGCCGCTTCGTTGAGCGCTTCGACGTCGTCGAGTGCGACCTCGACCGGCGGCGCGTCGCCCAGAAGACCGCGCGTCCAAGCGGCGAAGATGAACGTGTCGTTCGGGCATGGCGAATAGGCGAGCGAGAGTCGCTGC
>CAXTIY010000525.1:0-2043 GCA_964244215.1 uncultured bacterium | reverse complement strand
ATCAGTCTGAAAGTGACCCGTCTTCATTGGGCATTGATTCTCAAGCCGCGCTTTCAAATTAGCGTCGCTCGGCGAATCGAGAGAACGTGGCTTTCGTCCTCCCGGTCACGCGAAGTTATGCGATTTGCTTAGCGGGGCGGATGAACAAGATGAGGTTGCCGTCGAGGTCGGCGACGATGAATGTCCTCGCTCCCCATGTGTCCATTTTCCAAGGGTGCTGAAACCGCACCCCGGCCGTTTTAAATTTATAAAAGAGTTCCTTAAATATGATTGGCGGTGCGTACGGTGATCGAAGCGGAGAGAAGTTGCTCGCGCTCTCGAATATCGCCGGCAAACACCGGCTCAGAGACCATTCGCAGGTTTAGTCGCGCATTATCCCGGGTGGACTTGCCCGTAAACGGCGGCTCGCCATACTTGAAAGCATTTTCGAACCCGAGCTTAGAGGTAAAAAACGTGCACGATGCCTCGACGTCAGCCACGTAGAGCTACGCTTCAGTAGAAGTCAGAACCGAATCGTTCAGGCCCGTCAGCGACTGCGGCATACATGGCTCCTTTCTTATGCGATTAAACCGCTCCGCGTGCGTCTGCGCGACTCAAGCGGCAGTAAAACCGCCGTCTAAGACGAGAATGTGACCGTTACAAAATCCCGCAACTTCCGATGCGAGATACACGCACGCGGCCGCGACTTCACGCGGCTTACCGAAGCGGCCGATCGGAATCTTTGCTTTCATCGGGTCGCCCTTTTCGGGTGCGCCCCACACGCGCTCGCCCATCGGCGTCATCACGACCGTCGGTGCGATGGCGTTGACCGTAATACCGCCCGGCCCCCACTCCACTGCCAAGCTCTTGGTAAGCGCATTGAGCGCACCTTTGGTCGCGACGTAAACCGCATGGTCGAGCAACCCAACCACGCCCGAGATCGACGAGATGTTGATGATGCGCCCGTAACCGCGTTGGAGCATGCCGGGCGCGAACGTCTGCGCGCACACGAACGCGCCTTCAATATTGACGGCGAACTGCGCCGCGTAATGTTCGGCGCTCACGTCGACCGCGGGTTCCACGTACGAGATTCCCGCGTTGTTGATCAGGATATCGGCGCCGCCAAAATCGGCGAGCGTGCGCTCGCCGAGCAGTGCGACGTCGCCGCGCTCCGCAACGCTGCCCGTTACGCCGAGAAAGCGCCGCCCGCGCGTCCGGATCTCGGCGCCGAGTGCGTCGAGTTCAGCGCTCGTTCGCGCGAAACCGACCACGTCGGCGCCATAATCGGCGAGCGCGACCGCGATGTCGTAACCGAGCCCACGGCCCGCGCCCGTAACGACCGCGCGTTTCCCGGCGAGCGAGAAGTCGTTCACGCCACTTCGACCATGGCTTTGATCACGCCGTCCGCGCGGGAGTCGGAGAGCTTGAGCGCATCTTCGGATCGTTCGAGTGAGAAACGGTGCGTCACGAGCGACTTCGTATCGACGCGGCCTTGCGCGACGAGCGCGATCGCAGCCGGATACACGTTGGCATACCGAAACACCGTGAAGATATCGATCTCGCGCGACATGGCATGCACGAGCGGATACGGGAAGTTGTCTTGCGGCGGTAAGCCGATCATCACGACGCGGCCGCCGCGCTTGGCGAGATGTACCGCGGCTGCCGCCGTCTTCGGCGAGCCCGCCGCTTCGAACACGATGTCGACGCCGCGGCCGCCGGTCGTGGCCATAAGCGTCTCGACCGCGTCCGCCTTCGAAGCGTTGATGGTGCCCGTCGCGCCCAAGCGGCGCGCCGTTTCCAGCCGGTTCTCGTCGAGATCGACGACCGTAATCGAGCCCGCTCCAGCGGCCTTCGCGACTTGCAACGTCACGAGGCCGATCGGGCCCGCGCCGACGATCGCAACCGATTGCCCGGCGCGCAGTTCGCTGCGATGCACGGCATAGACGCCCACGCTGAGCGGTTCCATGAGCGCGCCTTCTTCGAGCGTTACGTTATCCGGCAGCTTGAACGCAAAATCGGAAGCCGTCACGATGTAGTCTGCGAGCGCACCGTCGTAGGGTGGCG
>CAXTIY010000524.1:0-2053 GCA_964244215.1 uncultured bacterium | reverse complement strand
AGGGCGCTGTTCTCAGCGGCTCGTCCGATGAGCTGGCCGGCATCCTCCGACGCTATGCCAGCCTGGCCCCCCTAAAAGACGACGCGATCAAGATGGAGCGGCCCGGCCACCCCGCCGACACCGTGTTTGTTGCTACCCAGCCCTCGTCCGTCGGGTACCTCGACCTTGCGATCGCCGGCAACGAATTCCATGCGGACGATATTCCAACCTTTATTTCGACGTTCTTGCCCGCGATTTTGCCTGCCTACGGGCCGATCTTCATCGGCATGCTCATCGGCATACCGCTCATCATGCGCGCTCGTCTTGGCCCCGTCCGGCGCGCAGCGCTTGCCGCGACGCTGATTGATGTTCGATCGCTCGATCAGCGCCTGCCAAGCGACGGCGTTCCCCGGGAATTTGAGCCGCTCGTCAGCGCGATCAATGCCGCTCTAGATCGGTTGGCAGAAGGCTGGAGTCGCCAACGTCTGTTCACCGCCAACGCGGCTCACGAATTGCGGACGCCGGTGACGGTTCTACAGGCACGTATCGGCACTCTGCCCCCCGATGCGCCACTGCGTAACGCGCTAACCCGCGACGTGCGCCGACTTACTCTTTTAGTCGATCAACTGCTGGCGATCGCGCGTCTCGAGCAGCGCGAATTTCGGCTCGAACCGCTCGACCTGGTTTCGCTGACACGCGACGTAGTCGCCGACTGGGCACCCGTGGCGATCGCTAGCGGCCTCACGATCAGCTTCGCAACCGAGCTGAGAGTCAGCTGGATCAACGGCGACGTTCTGGCCCTCGAAGGCGCGATTGCGGCGCTGATCGACAACGCGCTGAAGGCGGAGCCGGTTGGAGGAGACGTCGAAGTCACTGTACAGAGTGGCGCGTTCATAATCGTCCGTGACCACGGTCCTGGGATCGAGGTCAGCGATCGCCAAGCAGTGTTCGAGCCATTCTGGCGAAAGGATGAACGACCGGTGGGGTCTGGGCTGGGGCTTGCTACGGTTCACGAAACCGCTCGAATTCATGGTGGCTCGGTCGCGATCGCCGAAGCGGCCGGCGGAGGCGCCTCGCTTACGTTCGAGGTTCCGGAAATCGGAGAGAAAGCATTGCAAAATCTGCCGCAGAATTATCGTACCAAGACTGTGGAAGTGGCTCTTACCGAGCGCGACAACGTTAATGGCCTACGAAGATCCCGTTAAACGCAGTTATAGAGGTTATCATGCAATAACTTATGGTCTTTAATCCCGGTAAAGGGTTCCAGATAGACGGGGTGCCGGCCGACTTTCCGAAACCGGAACTCATGGAGCAGGCACAAGCAAAAATTCTCTACGCGGATGAGCCTGTTCCGCAGGTTTGGGCACTCGATTCAGTGGAGATAGGAGTCTTCGTCCTGTTCGAGGCAGAATCAAGGAATGCCCTCAAGAAGATGATCAGTAGCTTTCCGCTAAGTCAGGTTAAATACGCCAATTACAATCTCTTTTTGCTAGTACCTCACCAGCTTCCGCAAAAACATTTTAATCGATAGTTGTCTGAAAGGTCCTGTCAGAACGCCGACGTAACGGTGGACGATCGAGCTTTATTGTGCGTACGGGCGGTTGCGAGACCTGACCTGGAAGACATCATTCGGGGCCCGGCCGCCCGTGCACAGCATAGCCGCGCGGGCCTGCGCTAGCCACCACCTACGATAGTAAGCGGCTTGCGGCAAACGGTTTCAGCCGCACGATCTCACCAGGAAGTCGTCGGAGGACGCAATATGCTCTCAGCGAGCGATCGGAAGGTCGCGGTCGCTTCGATCTCCGCGATAAGCGGGATCAGCTTCTCACTTTTTGCCGACCAAGATGAACGGTGAAACTCTTTGCGGCGAACGCTTGGCGCGCAACGCGCCGATGAGTCACCCGCACCGACTATCGCGACCGAAGCACCTCGCGTTTCCAACATTTCACGATCCCTCAAATAGATATTTACTTCGTGTGCGGGTTATGTCTTTCGTGTACGAACAATTTTTAGGGCGACTCTGGATTAAATGCCTTGGCGCGACCAACGTTTTGTCTACCTACTGAACGTCGCG
>CAXTIY010000523.1:0-2058 GCA_964244215.1 uncultured bacterium | reverse complement strand
GCATGCGATACGTCTCGACCGTATCCTCGACGTCCATCGAAGTCGCGCCGAGGTGAATCTTTCCGCCGCCGATTTTGGCTTGCGAGGCGAACACGCGAATCTCCGCCATGAGATCGTGTCCGATCTCGCGTTCGATCGCGAGCGCCGCGGCGAGATCGATGTCGCCCGCATGCGCTTCGAGGTCGGCGACTTCGGCCGGGCTGACGAGGCCGCTCGCGGATTGGGATTTCGCGAGCGCGATCCAGACGGACCGCCATAATCGCCTGCGTTCGCGTTCCGAAAATAGTTCGCGCAACTCGGCGCGACCGTATCTCCACGAAAACGGCGACGCGTAAGTCGTTTCGTCCATTTCGTGAGTGCGGGTTCGCCTCTACATGAGAAGCGACCTACGCCTTCCGGACTCGCGAGAAATCGCCCGAGATGGTGACGGGACGAAGCAAACATGACTTGTTTCCGCCGCCATGAAAGAGAGTTAGCCGTCACGTATCCCCGGGCGAGCGTCGACGGACGCGTTAGGAAGTCGAACGAGCGCTTCGCTTAAGAAGCGGGCGAAGGAATATCGCCGCTAAGGGCGCCCGAAATCGACATCCTCGTAGAGAGCAGTAAGCGGTATCGTAAGGCTCAGTGAGATTAACCGCACGTCACCCGAGATAATCGCGGGTCCCGTTTCGAAGATCTCACCGCTGCGGTTGTATATCCGTACGGACGGCTTGCGCGAATCGACGAGCACGTATTCTTGGAGCGTTTCGATCGTTTGGTATTCGTCGAGCTTCTCGTTCGCATCGGTACCGGCCGTGCTTTGCGAAAGTACCTCGATGATGAGTTTCGGATAGTTCTTCATACGGCGCTGGACGGCGTCGCGGGTATCGCAAGTAACCATCAGATCGGGATAACGCGAACCGGGAAAATTCGTTACCAGCAGCATGTCGTTCGCGTAAACCCGGCACGGGCCGCCGCGCAAGCTCGGTCGCACGATCGCCATGAGGTTCGCGACGATCTGATTGTGATCGTCCGTAGCTCCAGCCATTGCAAATACAGCACCGGCGCGAAATTCGTGCTTATTCGGCTGTCGTGCCTCCCAAGCGATAAACTCCGCCAACGTCAGCGGCGCTCGATCTACGCTCATTGCGACATTACGATGCGCCGCAGTACTCTACTCGACCGACCGAGTGAAAGCGCACCTAAAAGAGATTGGAGACCGCAATCGCTACCCCCAAAATGTTTAGCGTCTCGCCGGCGGAGAAGACTTGGCCGTGCTCGGATTCTAGGTCGATCGTGGAGCCATAGAATTCGACTTGGCGAAGAGCAACATGAACGATCCACGCGGGAACGCCGGCTTTAACGTAGAGCGGTATCTTTCGCTTACGGTCGTAGGCGTACGTCGTATGCGAAACCTCGATAAAGGCCGCGGCGTCCCCAGACGTTGCTATCGGGTCGTACCGTCTGCGCCGAATAATCGCGATATCCACTTCCGGCGCATCGTTGCCGTGCCAATCGGGAACGGCAACGGCATCTTGCGTCTGCACCATCCATTCGTGCGGCAATCCACGGGTGAGCTGCTCGCTCAAAAAGCGTACGGCGTGCCGATGCGGCTCGTTGCGAGGTGACACGTCGTAGATGACTCCGTCGAGTAATTCGGTTCGATCGACCGTGTCGAGCGTCATGTACTCGGCGACGGTCAGAAGATGTTGCGGCGGATGCTCGACTACTTGCATTTTATTGCGAACTCCAGGGGCGGGGATCTAGCTCATGTCACTCGAGCGACGTGTTCGTGCCATGACGCAAAAACCCGGGCACTGGTCCGCAGTCTAGCGCGCCGCCGCGGCGGTGGCTACATCGACGATAACGCGCGGGTCGTCTGCGCGGCCCGTCACGACGGCTTCGAAACCGCGCACCGCACGTTCGTAGCCGAGACGCGCGCGCCGTTCTCCGAGCACTCGGGCCGAGGCGCGCAGTTCGCGCTCGCGCCAGCGTGCCTTCGAAGGCAGCGTGCCGCCCGATCGAGCGAGTTCCCAGACGAGGCCGTATTCGGCTGCGAGCGCGGCTAGCAAAGGCACG
>CAXTIY010000522.1:0-2083 GCA_964244215.1 uncultured bacterium | reverse complement strand
AACCTTTCCTGCCACAATGAGGTCTTTGAGCGCACCGACGGTTTCTTCGATCGGAACGTTCGGGTCGCGGCGATGCTGGTAGAAGAGGTCGATCGTCTCGATGCCGAGCCGCCCGAGCGACGCGTCTGCCGCACGCCGCACGTTCTCGGGAGAGCCGTCCACGCCCGAGATCGCGGCCGACGACTTCGCCTCCGGGTTGATCTTGAAGCCGAATTTCGTCGCCACGATCGCGCCTTCGCGGTGGCCGCGGAGCGCCTTACCGAGCAGCTCTTCGTTCTCGAAGGGGCCGTACGCTTCGGCCGTATCGATGAAGTTTACGCCGATATCGAGCGCCCGGTGGATGACCGCGATGGACTCGGTCTCATCGGCGGCGCCGTAGAACTGGCTCATGCCCATGCAGCCGAGCCCGACGGCCGACACGCGAAGGCCCTGCGTTCCTAAATTCCGTTGTTGCATGCTTGGGCGTTACCCCACCGAGGCTCGTCTTAAGGCTTTTCGAAATAACTCTTCACGAAGGTTTCGTAGGGCGTGCCTTCGGTGACGAATCCGGCGTCGGATAATTTCTTGAACGTGCCCGCCTCGCCGCTACCGTCTTTCTCCGCGGAAACGATGCTGGCCGCGGTCGCGGCTCGCATGGCGAGCATGCAATGGATGAGCACGGGCCCGTCGGCAGAATCGACGGCGGCGCGAACCTTTGCGATATCGTCCTTGGTCACCGTATCGACCGTCCAAGGCACCGCCGTGTAAGACACGTCCGTGCCTGCCAAAATAGCGCCCGTATCGTTCCCCTCTTCGTCCGCGCCGCGCACGTTGATCACCGAGGCGAAGCGCCCGGATTTGAGTTCTTCCGCCGTCGGTTGCCCACCGACCGTGATGCCGTCGATGATTGCCTCGTTTTTCATGCGGCTACCGTTCGCGAACGCCGAGCGACCTCCGGTGCAGCGGATGGAAGCAAGGGAGCCCACGGCGCTTAAAGTAACATGGTGCTCGCGCGTGCCGAAGATACAACTGATACCGCACGCCCGACACCCGAGGCATAATGTTAGCACCACAGCACGAGATCGACGCACCCAACGAACCCGCACGTGCCATTCCGCGCGTCGCGTACTTTTCGATGGAGATCGCGCTCGAATCCGACGTGCCGACCTACAGCGGCGGCCTCGGAATTCTTGCGGGCGATATGCTGCTCTCGGCCGCCGACTTGCGCATTCCCCTGGTCGCGGTCACGATGGTGCATAAGCAAGGCTATTTCGTGCAAACGCTCGACGAGCGGGGGCAGCAGCACGAACTTCCCGATTCGTGGGACCCGCATAAATACACGACGCGCGTCGCGCCCGTGGTTAAAGTCGAGATCGAGGGCCGTCAAGTAAGCGTGGGCGCTTGGTGCTACGATCTCGTCGGCACGACGGGTGCGATCGTGCCGGTGCTCTTACTCGATACGGATTTAGAAGAGAATACTCCGGACGATCGCGCGCTCGTCGGGTCGCTCTATGGCGGCGACGATCGTTATCGCTTGGCGCAAGAGATTATTCTCGGTTACGGCGGATACGCTATTCTCGAAGCCCTCGGTTATGTGGACGGCCTCGCGACGTATCACATGAACGAAGGCCACTCCGCGCTGCTCGTTGCTGCGGCGATGGAGCGGCGATTAGCCGCGCGCGGAGCGCACGACGTAACGCCGGACGATATCGCGGCGTTACGGCCGAGCTTCGTATTCACGACCCACACCCCCGTACCGGCCGGGCACGATCGCTTTCATTTAGACCTCGCGCAGCACGTGCTCGGCGAGCACCGCGTGCGGCTCGTCGAACAGATCGGTGCGATGCACGACGGCTTGCTCAACATGAGCTATCTCGCGCTGCGCGGTTCGCATTACACGAACGGCGTTGCGATGCGTCACGGTGAAGTTTCGCGCGAGTTGTTTTTTGAGGACGATATTCACGCGATTACGAACGGCGTACATGCCGGGCGCTGGACGGCGCCCGCCTTCGCGGCGCTATTCGATCGGCGCATCCCGGGCTGGAAGGGCGACAACGCCTATCTTCGGCATGCCGTCGGCATCCCGCTCGCCGAAATATCCGCA
>CAXTIY010000521.1:0-2089 GCA_964244215.1 uncultured bacterium | reverse complement strand
TCGATACGGAGCCCGTCGTCACGGCGTTTCTCTCCGGCCTGTTGCAAGCGACGACCGATCGGCGCGTGTCGATCGTCAACGCGCGTTCGATCGCCCAAGAACTCGGCATCCGCATCGACGTTCGCGGCGACGAGCGGGCGACGGCGTTCGCGTCGGCGCTTCGCGTGTCGGGCGGCTCGACCTCGCTCGTCGGAACGAGCGCGCAAGGCGGTCCGCGCATCGTCGCGGTCGACGGTTTCGAAATCGATGCGCTTCCGCAGGGACACATGCTCGTGACGCGCCATCGCGACGTACCGGGCATGATCGGCAAAGTCGGCACGATACTCGGTGAGGCAGCCGTCAACGTATCGACCATGCAAGTTTCGCGTGAAGACGCGGGTGGCGACGCGCTGATGATTCTCGCGACCGACCGTCGCGCGGACGTGGAAACTGTGGAACGCATTCGCGCGATCGCGGGCATCAAGAGCGTTCGCGCGCTCGATCTCTAAGCGTGAGCACGATCTGGCTCGCGCGCCACGGTGAGACGACGTGGAACGTCGCCGGACGCTATCAAGGTCGCCTCGAATCGGCCTTGACGCCGCTCGGGGAGCGCCAGGCGGCCGCCCTTGCGACGTTCTTCGCCGGTCGCTTGCAAGGCAGGGAGTCCGTGCCCGAACGCATTTATTCTTCGCCGCTGCTGCGCTGCACGGCTACGGCCGAACCGACCGCCGCTGCCTTGGGACTGCGCATCGAAACGGACGACCGCCTCATCGAGATCGACCACGGCACGTGGGAAGGCCGCTATCGCGAAGATATCGCGCGCGAAGATCCCGAGCTCTATCGGCTCTGGCGCGAGGAGCCCGCGCGCGTCGCATTCGACGGCGGCGAAACGCTCGCGGACGTGCTCGCCCGCTGGCGAACGTTCGCGCCGGGTCTCGCCCGCCAAACGCGACACACGCTCGTCACGACGCACGATGCCGTGCTGCGTTGCGCACTCCTGGATCTGCTCGGCCGCCCGCTCCACGATTTCTGGAACATGCGTGTGGAGAACGGCGCGTTCGCGCTCATCGAGAGCGACGGAAACGAACTTTCTCTCGTGAGCGAATGTGATTTCGGTCATTTACGCGATCTACGCGCCGAGGTCTCCGGCCAAGCGCTCTGAGTAATGTTGTCACCTTTGTGTTACATCATACAGACGAAGAGCTTCTCATTGCCTTAAGATCGGCAGACAACACTTAATAACTGCCGTGAGGGATGGAGACAGATGCTGACCAGAGCGATTACCTCCGAAACGTCTTCCGTTGCTCCAACAACGGATAAAGCAGTCAAGCTCTCAGTGAACGTATCGAGCGATGTCGGGCAGCGCTTACGTTCGGTCGCCTACGAAGAACGATTGTCCGAAAGCTCGATCGTGCAGATCGCGCTGATGCTCATGTTCAATGAGACGACGGATGCGACCGTAGGCGAATTCTTGCGCGAGCACGGTGCGTCGCTGCGACGCGGTTAGCCGCTTACCGCTCCAACAGTAGTGCGTCGATCGTCGTATCCAACTCACTATCTTGTGAGTCGCCTACGACGGTCTTTCGCAGCCGTCCGTGCCGATCGAAAACCATCTGTGTCGGCCAAGCCGTAACTCCGTAAGCCTTCCAAATCGCGAACGAGTTATCGAGCGCGACCGGCCACACGACGCCTTGCATCTTTAAATTCGCGACGACGTTCGAGCGCGTTCGTTCGTATGGCGTCTCGGGGCTGTGTACGCCGACGATAACGAGACCGTCCGCGTGCGAAGCAGCGATCTTACGCAAGTTCGGGATTACGTTCTGGCAGTTGCTGCAACCGAACGTAAATACGTCGACCAGTACGACTTTGTTTTCGAGGCTGCGTGCGGTCGCAGGCCCGTTGATCCAGCCTTCGCGCGCTTCGAGGACCGGCGCGAGCGAGCCCGTGGCCGTCGCCCGCGCCGCAAACGGCGACAGAAGCAGGAGCGCTGTGCATGCGAGGGCCGCTTCGAGAGGTCGCTTCATATCGTTGCCGTCCGGTCGGAGCTCGAGTTATTCGCAGCTTAGCATGCGACCGCGAAATCTCCGGTAAGCGACCTTACACCGGCCCT
>CAXTIY010000520.1:0-2093 GCA_964244215.1 uncultured bacterium | reverse complement strand
CGGCTTCTCGAACTGCGCGAGGCGAACCTTGAACGGGCGGCGGCGGTGGTCGAACGCCGCCTTCCGTTCGCCTCGCTGCTCGACCCGGGCGACGCTGCGGAGCCGCAGGCGATGCGAGGCATTCCGCAGCCGTAGGCGCGAAAGGACGGCCGGTGAGACAGCCCGCCCTTCCGGAGGATCCGGTCGAGCGCCGCGAACCGCTGCGGTTTTCGATCGTCCGCGATATCCTGATCGCGCCCAAGCGCGCGTTCGCCGACATTCTCGCGACGCGTTCTTGGCTACCGGCATACTTCGTCTACCTGCTCGCGGGCTTCGGCTACCTCGCCTCGATCGCTCCTGCGATCTCGCACTTGACCTTGCTGCTGGCCGGAGCCGCACATCGAACGGCAGCGCAAGGAGCAGACGCCTCGCGCGCCTACGTCGCTCAGGCCGCCCTCTATAATTCTATCCAGCCGCTGCTCGTGTGGGGCCTGACCGCGATGACGTTCACCGCCGTGGCGCGCTTCAAGCGTCAAACGACGCCGTACGGAGCGTTCTTCGCCCTCGCCGCGGCCGCGTCCGTACCGTCGGCGCTCGGCGGAATCGTCGACGCGATCGGAGCGCGGCTTCACGCGCCGACGTCATATCAAAACATCAAAGCGCTTCTGACCGCGGTACCAGACAATCTCGCGCTGCTCGCATCGCCCGCAAACGACCATGAAGTGACGTTTCTCGCAAATTTCGGGGTCTTCGATATCTGGTCCACGATGCTACTCGCGTACGGCTTCGTCGCATTCACAGGCGCCAAACTTACCACGGCACTCGCGCTTTCATTCTTCCTCGACGTCGTATTCGCGCTGGTCTTCTCGGCGCAGTAGCGAAACTCTGGCCTGCAAATTCCGTACCATCCTCGAGGAGAAACGTCTAGATGAACGTCGCTGCGGCAGTCGCGACCGAGTGCCGCGCCAGCTGCGGCCGCATCGCCATATCGGGCGCAACGCTCGTATTCGCGCTCGTGCTCCAGCGCGGGCTTGCGGCCGCCGAACCGCCGGAAACGGCGGCTCGAACGCAGCCGGCTTCGGCCGCCTCGGCCTCGCCCGCGCCCACGTATCGAAGCGATCGAACGGGCGAGCCCGGTGATCGGCCGGCGCTGCGGCTCGACGGCTATGGAGCGGTCGCCTTCGCGTTGCACAACGCGCCGTCGCTCCTCGCGCAAGCGGCGACCATCCTCGAGAACGACCTCGCATACACGCGCAATCGTGCGCTCGAGTATCCGACGCTAAGCGGCGAACTGCAAAATCAAATTACGAAACAGAGCAATCAAGTCGGCAGCTTCGCGCAATTCGGCCTCTCGCCTCAGAATAATTTTTCCGAAAATCTCGCGCAGCTTTCGGCGACGTACAATCTTTATAACGGCGGCGCGCAACTCACCGCCGAACAATCCAAACGTTTCACGGAGGCTTCGAAGTTCGAACTGCGGCGGCAAGAAGAACAGCTCGCAATTGCCGTATCGAATAGCTTCTATGCGCTCGCGGCGGCGCATCGCGTGGTAACGCTCGATGAAGCGGACGTGCGCTACCAACAGGCGCTCCTGGACGCCGCTCGCGCGAGCGAAAGCGTCGGCCGAGCCGCAGGCGTCGACGTGCTCCGCGCGCGCGTGGCGCTAACGCGCAGCCGGTCGGCCCTCGTACAAGCGCGCGTCGACGAAACGAACGACCGCGAATCACTCGCGGTACAAGTAGGCGCTCCGAGCGATACCGCCTTCGCCGTGCCGGCCGACGTCCCCGAACCGCCGCGGCCGCAAGTCGCAAGCGGCGTGCTGAGTTCGATCGCGCGGCTCAACCGGCCGGAGATCCTATCCGCGAAAGCCACCTTCGCGTATGCGAAGCTCGGCGACGCGACGGTCGATAACGATCTGCGCCCCGTCGTGCAACTGGGCGGTTCGTTCGGAAGTCAAATATCGCCGACATCGCTCGTGCAACAGCAACAGCAAATCGACGCCGAAAACGCGAGCGCGCTCGCAAGTTACACGAGCGAGAAGGCGCTCTTTCCGGGCGTCGCGTTTGCCGTGCCCGTGCCGATTCCGCCCGTCAACCGGAACGCGCCGGGCTTTT
>CAXTIY010000519.1:0-2098 GCA_964244215.1 uncultured bacterium | reverse complement strand
TTGTGAGCCACGTATGCGGCGGGGCGCCCTGAGCGAAGCGCTTGCCGATGACATACGTCCCTTCGCCGCCGCCGTACCACTCGAACGCCTTGCGCACCCACGCCGCGCTGTCCGAAATCGGAACGTCCCGTTCCCCGACGAGCTGCATGCCGTACGGAACCTTGTTGCTGGTCGGCTTGTTCTCTCGACGTCGCCGGTCCCAGCTGTCTCTACTGCGCTTGGAGCGCGCTTCGTTTTCCGCGTCGCCGCCGAGGCTCTCGCCGACGAATACCGCGCGCTCGGCGAAAGTCTCTAGCCGCACCTCTCCGCGCCCATGAACGTGAAGCGCGACCTTCAGGGCGCGCAACATCCGCCCAACGTACATGCTGTCCGCTATGTCGCGGGCCAGCCGGTCGAGCGCTGTAACGTAAATGCCTGCAGGACGCTGACGAGCCGGCAGCGCCTCAAGCTCCGAAAGCAGCCCGGTGAGGATGGGACGGCCGGTGATGCTCTTCGCCGAAGCTTGCTCGATGAAGGGCCGTAGAGCATAGCCCCGCTCCGCCGCGAACGCTTCGGCGCGACGCTGCTGCTCCTCAAGACTGTCTTCTTGCTCTTCCTTTCGCGTGCTGACCCGAAGGTATGCCCACACCTGTTGTTGCACAGTTTATATTTTAGGCAATGGTGCACATGAACACCTTTCTGCGATCACGCGGGCGGTTTACCGCCGGTGCTCGCGACGCTCGGCGCCGATGCGTTTGCCGATAGCGGACAATCGTATCCCGGGCACGCGTATCACGACGCGCTCGACATCGCGGCGGCACAACACGTCCCAATGTCGACGCCGCAAGGCGGCGACGTCTGGCAAACGGACGACGGGGTTACGTTTCGCTTCTACGGCCCGACCTATCCGTACATCACGGGCTCGCGTAGCGACATCAACAGCAATTCGCTCGTCTTTCGACTCGAATACGGCCGGTTCCGGATGTTGTTCATGGGCGATGCCGGGACGGAAACGGAAGCGCGCTTACTACAGCATGGCGACGATCTGCGCGCCGACGTTTTAAAAGTCGGCCATCACGGTTCGGCGTACGGCACGACCGCCGACTTCGTGCAAGCGGTCGGCGCCTCCGCGGCGATCGTATCGGTCGGCCGCGATAATCTCTTCGGGCATCCTTCGCCCGCTACCATAAATACGCTCGCGCGTGCCGGCGCCCGAGTGTATCGCACCGATCGTGACGGAGCGGTCACGCTACGAACCAACGGCTCGGCCTTCGAAGTTTCGCCGTTCTTGCAAAAGTGAGCATGACGTCCAGCGCTACGCTTTGCCGCATGGACCGCCGGTCGTCCTCGTTCACGGCAACGCGATGGATTCCGAAGAGTTCGTGGCGAGCAACCTCGTCGCTTCGCTCGCTTCGAATCATCGGGTCGTCGCGATCGATCGGCCCGGGTTCGGCTACACGGAAAGGCCTCGTGGCACGTCGTGAACTCCCGCGAGACAAGCGGACTTACTGCACGCCATCCTCGCCGCGCTCAACGTGGTCGGCCCGATCGTCGTCGGCCACTCCCTCGGCTCGCTCGTCGTTGCGGCGTTCCGCCTCGCCTATCCGCGCGACGCGCGCGCGCTGGTTCTCTTATCCGGCTATTATTACAATACCGCGCCTCTGCGCAAATCGCCGTTCGCGTTCGTCGCGCTGCCTATCGTGTCGGACGTCCTAAGCTATACCGTGTCTCCGGTTTCTGCACGTCTGCTGGCGCCGGCGGTGAAGGCGCAGCTGTTCGCGCCGTCAGCCGTTACGCCGTCGTTCGAGGCGTACCCGCTCGCGATGTCGCGGCGCCCCTCGCAGCTACACGCGACGATCGAGGACGCGAACGCGATGCACGCCACCGCCTCGGAGCTCGAGGAGCGTTATGGCGAAGTCGCGATACCGGTCGAGATCGTTGCGGGCGACGGTGATCTCGTCGTCGATACCGACGCGCAATCGGCGCGCCTGGCACAGGCTATTCCGGCGCGAACTTCGAGCTGGTTCCGCAAACCGGTCATATGATCCATCACATTGCGCCGCAGCGCGTGCTTGCCGCAATCGCACGTGCAGAGTTCGCTCTTTCACGCGCGGGCGCA
>CAXTIY010000518.1:0-2117 GCA_964244215.1 uncultured bacterium | reverse complement strand
GCCGGCGACGCCGTAGTCTCGGGCGGGACAAACCGGACCTAGCGGCGGTGCAGCGCGACGAAGCCGTTTCTCCGTATCGCCATCGCCTTTCGCCGACTGGCGGCTCGTTGATTGATGGACGCAATGCATCTCCGAACCGAATGCAGGGCGAGCCTGACCGACGACCAGGAAACGCGTGCCTAGCTGACTATGTCCGACGTGAGGACAACGATGGGACGCATTCCGACGATCGACCTGCGACAGCTTGCACCCGGCGCCGCCGAGCGTGACGCGGCTCTCGAGCAACTGCGCTCGACGGTTGCAACGATCGGCGCTTTTTATCTCGTCGGTCACGGCGTAGAGCCGGAGGCCGCCGACCGTGTGCTTTCTTTAAGCCGCCAATTTTTCGCATTGCCACTGGCGCAGCGTCGCGAGATAGAGATGGTCAACTCGCCGCATTTTCGCGGCTATACGGCGCTTGGCAACGAGCTCACGCAAGGACGACCCGACTGGCGCGAAGAGGTCGACATCGGAGCCGAACGGCCGGCGCGCCCAACACCGCACGAGCCACCGTATTGGGGCCTCATCGGCCCGAACCAATGGCCGCGGGCACTGCCCGAGTTCCGCTCCGCGATTATCGATTGGACCGAGCGTTTACGTACCGTCGCACTCGAACTAAGCCGGGCGCTCGCCGAATCACTGCGACTGCGACGCGATTACTTCGACGAAGCGTTTTATCCGGACCCGCACTTGCTGCTCAAGCTTATCCGGTATCCCGGTCGCAGCGAAGCGCAAGGCCGGCAGGGCGTCGGCGTACACAAGGATTCGGGCTTCCTGACTTTCGTGCTGCAAGACGACGTCGGCGGCTCGGGTTTGCAATTCTTCGACGGATCGGTTTGGGTCGATGTCGTACCACAGCGCGGCGCCTTCGTTATCAACTTAGGCGAAGCACTCGAACTCGCAACGGGCTACCGCTTGCGCGCCACGCAGCACCGCGTGCAAAGTCCGCCCGCGGAGCACGACTATTTCAGTATTCCATTTTTCTACAACCCGCGCTTCGATTACGTCATCGAACCTATCGAGTTTCCGACACAAGTTTTGCCGCCGCTCGGCGACGAGCCGGCCGTCGATCCGGCAAATCCGATCTTTGCCGAATACGGTTACAATGCGCTAAAGAGCCGGCTGCGCTCGCATCGTGACGTCGCTTCGCGTCATTACGCCGATATCGACCGTGACTGGAATAAGACCGCTCCGAGACGATCGTAGATTAGCAAGCCGGAGAAAGCACCGGCGGCCATCTTAACCACGCCTTCATTGCGTTGCGAGAGTCGTAATTATTGTCCTCCGCTCGGTGCGAGTTAACCTAGCGCACCTTGCGACGCGACCCGCTCGCCGCTGCGCAGCCCTCGCTCGACGAGCGCTTCTCGATCGTCGCTGCTCGCGATATCGATCTTGCGCGAAACGAATTTTTCGATTCCGTCGCGCATGCGTTCGCGTACGAAGACGATAGACAGTCCGCTTTGTGGATCTTCGACGATCGCGCTCGTAGGAATAACGATGCCGCGCCGTTGGCCGACGTCGATCACTGCTTCGACGGCGTCGCCCGGCGTGGCGCCCGCGGGGACGCCATCCACAACGGCCGTAGTCGTCTGCGTCGCTAAGTCGACGCCGGGCACGACCGCGCGCACGCGTCCGCCGCCGGCCACGCCGCGGCTCGTAACCTGCATCGTAACCGCGTCGCCCGGTCGTATGCGGCCCGCGTCATCTCCCGCAACCGTCAACGTAACTTCGCTCGTCGAACGCGGCCCGACGACGATCGCGGGTTGCAACGGATCGACGGCTTCACCCACATGCTTGAGAATCGCGGTTCCGACTGCGCTCGCGGGGGCGCGCAGCGTTGCGACCGCAAGCGAGCGTTGTGCGGCGTTGTAGCGCGCTCCAGCCGATCCGGCCTGCGCGGCGGTAACCGTAACCTGCGCTTTTGCCGTGCGCACGTCGCTCGCGGCTTGCGCGACATCCGCGCGTGCTTGCACAAGCGCCGCGCCGGTGTTTGCAGCGGCGCTCGTCGCCTTGGCGCGATTCGCATCGGCATCGGCACGATCGAAGGCTAAGGTTTCGCGTGCCGCTTCGACCTCTTG
>CAXTIY010000517.1:0-2122 GCA_964244215.1 uncultured bacterium | reverse complement strand
GACGACGCTCCGGCAGGCGGCAATGCGCCGGGCGTGCTCCGCGACGACCGCGAGATCGTCGCTCGCGAGCCACGTGCGGATCGCGTGCGCCGTCCCTTCGAGTACCGACGCATCGCGCCGCCCGTTTCCGCCGGCGAGCGACGCGGCCCAAAGCAAAATCGCGACCGTCGCCGACACGCTCTTGCTCGCGGGTATCGCTCGTTCGCTGCCCGCGCCGACATCGAGTGCCACGTGCGCGCGCGCTGCGAGCGGAGAGTCGAACGTATTCGTGAGCGCTACGAGCGTCCGCGGACGCAAGATGCGCACCGCTTCCAAGAGGTCGCTCGAGCGTCCGCTCTGCGAGATGGCGATGACGGTCGCATCTTCGTAGGCGTTATGATCGAGCCCGGCTTCGGTCGCCGCGAGGGCGACTGCGTCGATGCGACGGCGCCGCAACGCGAGCGCCCCGAGTTGTGCTGCGAAAAGCGAACTGCCGCTGCCGACCAGGACGATTTTCCCGGAGAGCGCGCGCGCCAAGCGTTCTGCAGAATCCGATCGCGCGATGCGTTCCCAGACTTCCGGCTGCTCCCGAATCTCACGCTCGAATTGCATGCCGCGCGCGGGGACGCTCATAGGGGCCTGCATCGTGGTTCTACAAAGCGAACCCTGCTCGGGCACTCGCCGTTGCCTGCAACGGGCCGCCGCCCGCTCGCGTCAAATTAGTTGGCGTACGGCAGGCTCGCGGAAGTGCGGCGCGCCCGACCCGAATCTAACGATCTAGGAGACGGTTTCGCCTAGTCCAGAACGCGCCGCGAGCGACGAGCCGAGCGGCGAACGCCCGAGTCCGATGATCTCGCGGCCGCCGCAAGAGAATCGAGCGCGCAGGCGCCGGCTCGGCGCGGGCGGCTCGCTTGCCGTCCATATCCTCGTGGCGCTGCTCTTCATATTGCTCGCTCCACTCTTTCCGAAGACGGATACCGAAACGCGTTCGTCGTCACCGGAAATCGTCACGATCACGCACCGCGAGCGCCGGCCGAGAGCCGCCGCTCAACCGCCGCCCGCCGTCGCCGTACATCAGCCGACCAAAACCGTGGTCGCCAACCGCGCCGCGCCCCCGCCCGTTCCACATCCCATAGCAGCCCTTCCCAAACCCGCCGTCGCCCCGCGCGTCGCACGAGCGACCGCGCCACCAAAGACCACGCATCGCTCGAAAAAACCGGCGGCGGTAGCCGCGGCCCCGCGCTCGGCACCGGTCGCGCAACCGGGTGCGGCCGCCCATTCGTCGTATTCGCGAAGCCGCATCGATCAGATCGAACACGATCTCGCGCAAAGCATCGCGCAACAACGCAGCGGCATCAACCCGATCGCCGTCGGTACCTCCGAGCCGACGCCTTCGATGAAGCACTATGGCCCCGCGATCGCGGCGTTCGACATCGGCGACGCGCGCACGCATCACGGCTTATGCGATCCGATTAAGGACTGGGTTTCGGACGGTTACGATTACTATTACGTCGCGTGCAACGTGCGTTTCTCCGACGGCTCGATGCAGCGGGAATCCGTGCCGTGGCCCGTGCGCTTCGAGGCGAGCAACGATCCGTTCAGCGGAACGGCCGGTAAAGATTTGCCGCTCGCGATGCCCTTACCGGGTTGGAAGGTCGCTCCGGGCGCCTACGTCTCGAAAGAGCTGCGCGAATACGCGCACGATCACGGCGTCGATATCTGAGGTAGCCATACGCGTTGCAAGAACGCGGCCGTGTCGCAAAGCGTGCGCCGCGCTTCGGGTAAGACCGCGAAGAATAACGGCCACGCGTGCGGTAAGGCGTCTTCGAGAACGAGTTCGACCGGCACGTCTTGCGCCCGCGCGCGATCGGTAAACCGCACGGCGTCGTCGCGAAGCGCTTCGCTGTGGCTCGCGTAAACGCGGGTCGGCGGGAATCCCGAGAACTCGCCGTAGAGCGGCGATCCGAGCGACGTTCGCCGCTCTGCGATATCCGCATAAGCGCTCGCGATCGACGGCATGCCGCCGCTTACGAGCATGTCTTCCGATTTCGCGTTGAGCGTATTGGAAGCACCCGTGCAGAGCAAATCGGTCCACGGCGAATAAGCGACGATGCCGGCGAGCGGCACGATGCCGCCCGGTTCG
>CAXTIY010000516.1:0-2136 GCA_964244215.1 uncultured bacterium | reverse complement strand
TAAGCCGACCTTATTTGAAACAGGTTATGAGGCCTAAGATACTGTGGCGCCGGCGAACGAAGCACGGTCGAAATCTCGATAGTGATCGAATCCTGCTGGTAGGCAGCTATCCTCGCCCATACGGTGGTAATAGCGTACACATCCAACGGCTGCAGTCTGCGCTTCAAGCCGACTATCACGTCGAGGTCATCGATCCTTATGGTTCGCCGCAACCAGGCGATGACGGGTCGGTGCTCCGCTGCGGTTCGGGCGTTTTAGGATTGCTGCGTACGATCGGGGCGTTGTGGCGTAGTCGTCCAGCGGTCGTTCACTTTCACGTTTCGGGCATGGATCGTTTTTTCATAGCGGCATATCCTTTGCTCGGAAGTCTACAGCCGTTAATCCGCAAAATAATTACGATACATAGCGGTTCCTTCGAGCAAAAGTTTCGAGTGGGCTCCGATTTGAGGCGGGCGATATTATGCGATGTGCTGCGCCGCTTCGATACCGTCGTTGTGGTCAACCAAAGTCAGCGCGCTTTTTTAGAATCGCTCGGCCTCTCGAGCGAACGGATTGCCGTCGTTCCAGCGTTTCTTCCGCCGACTGCCGTTGAGACAGATCGAGCGCGCGAAGCCCTCGCCGCATTGTCGGATCGCGCGCGCGTGATCGTCACGTCAGGATGCGGTCTCCCACATTACGGCTTTCATGTGATTCTCGACGCCCTCGAGCGCATGCAACCGGAAATGCGACCGGGTCTACTACTGTGCGCCTACGATACGTACGACGAAGAGTATATGACGAAGCTCGCTAGCAGGACAAACCTACGCTGCTCCATCGTTCGCGATCTGATGCCTAGTGAATTCGCTTGGGTCCTGCAACATGCCGCTGCTTACATTCGAGCGACGGACCGTGACGGCGACGCTGTTGCAATCCGTGAAGCGGCGCATTTTGGCGTAACTGTCGTCGCCTCAGACTGCGCAGAGCGACCGCCGGCAACGATCCTCTTTAAAACGGACGACCCGTACTCGCTCGCTGATGCCTTGAAAACGCTATGTGCGTCTGGAGCTAGCACGTCCGCAGTACAAGGCGGTGCGGCTAATCTAGCCGCTCTGCAACATATATATCGAGAGGCTGTGCAACGCGAAATGTAGTCGATCGATCGGGTCGCCGAGCCGCAACGATAAGTCGCATCTTACTTGTGGAGCGCCGAAGAGACGGCTATGCTTCTGCGAAGACGCGGGACGCGAACGTATCTGTCTTTGGTTTACGATAGCTAGCATTTCGCTAACCGGTGCGAGTGTCGGTGCTCTCGTGCTGCGTATCGGTTATCGTAATGGAAGTGCTGACCGCTAATGGCGCGGCGGTGTCTTCGTTGCGCCGTAAGAAACACCGTAGGACGGCGCAGAGTCAGCATCGCCAATGATGCTCCAGTGTTCGGGCACTACAGTCACAACGCATACACGCGCTTCGCGTCGGCGCTTTCGAATTTGGTCCTAAGAACATCTGGGGGAATATGTTAAGCTTTAGTAAAGCTCCGAAATATGCAAAATTTAAAAGCTCTTACGAAAGCGGCAGGATTACCCCTGATCCTTGCCAGCGCTCTGATGGCCTTTTCCGGTTGCGGCGGCGGTGCCGCTTCCCAGATGCCCGGCACACTATCTTCTCAAGGATACGACACGGCGGCGACCATGCCATCCGCAGACGTCTCGAACTTGCGCTCTACGACGGCTACTTCGACGGGCGACGTCGTTCAGGGTTGCCAACTGTTTCCCGCAAACGACTTTTGGAATCTCGACATCTCTCAAGCGCCGGTCGATTCAAATAGCTCCGCCATCATGGCGACGGCAGTGAGCGGTTCGAGCAATGCCCGCCTTTCGAACGTCTATCAAAGTCAGTACTTGAACGTCGTCCAGTATAACGAACAAGCGGGAAGCGTCCGGCCGCAAGTTTCTTATCATACGTTTCCCGGCTATACGGGCGCACCGAGCGGCGGTTGGCCGATAGGAAGCGGCAATCCTCAATTCGCAATCGAAGGCGGCGACAGATACATGAATATCTTGCAACGCGCGGGGGGCGGCCATCCGTGTTGGTTGTGGTCGATTTACAACGCATCGTATTCAGGAACTACGCTGAGCGGGTATGGCGGCGCGGGATACC
>CAXTIY010000515.1:0-2139 GCA_964244215.1 uncultured bacterium | reverse complement strand
GTAGCGGGGCATTTCCAGGTACCGAAGCCGCCTCTTTCGGAGTTGGCAACCAAGTCAGCATCTAGCCTCTCTGCCTCGCCTTATCAGCCGCGGTCGATATGGTACACTGATCCGACAATATTGGAATCTTTCAATGTGTCCGGCCGACTTCATCAACGTACCATAAGATTCGCGGTCGAGAGTCGGATAAGCGTTTGCCTTGGCCTCGGCAGCGGTCGCGCAGCAGCTGGAGGCGGAAATCATTAGGGATCTTCGAGTCGCCCTTGGCGGAGTCAAGACGCGTCCATTGGCACGCTCGGCAAGCTGAACAATTATTAAGCGGAGAACCTGACACCCAGTGGCAACTAAGAGCGCCGCCGTTAGCAGCCCAAGGATCCGAAATGCGAGCGCCGACCAAGATGCAGCGAATCTCCGCATGACAATCATCACGTTACCGAGGCAAGATCGCTCGAAGGCCAACATACCGGGGAGGAGCTTACATGATCACAAAAGTTAGTGAAGCAATCGAACTGACGATCAACGGCGAACACCACACGATCCAGGCGGAACCGTGGGTGACGCTGCTGGATCTGGTTCGCGAACGCCTCGGTTTGACTGGCTCGAAGAAAGGCTGCGATCAGGGCCAATGCGGGGCGTGCACGATGCTCGTCGATGGGAATCGGCTCAATAGCTGTCTGATTCTCGCCGTATCGAAAGCCGGCTCGGAGATTACGACGATCGAAGGCCTCGCGGGAGCCGACGGTTCGCTGCATCCGATGCAAGATGCGTTCGTCGCTTACGACGCCTTTCAGTGCGGATACTGCACGCCCGGACAGATCTGCTCGGCCGTCGGCATGCTTGCCGAGAACCACGTAGTGACGCGCGAAGACATCCGCGAACTAATGAGCGGCAACGTCTGCCGCTGCGGCGCCTACACGAATATCGTCGATGCGATCGAAGACGTCATGGGACAAGCCGAAAACGCGCACGCAGCGCAGCCGGCGGTCGCCCTCGTATGAACCGCTTCGCTTATCACCGCGCCGAGAGCGTCGATGACGCGATTCGCGCGTTGACGGCCGACCCGAAGGCGAAAGCGTTGGCCGGCGGTACGAATCTCGTCGACCTGTTGAAGTATAACGTCGAACGGCCGTCGACGCTCGTCGACATCGGGCGTCTGCCGCTCGGCGCCATCGAGGAGAACGGCGACGGCGGCTTGCGCCTTGGCTCGCTCGTGACGAACGCCGATACCGCTTATGATCCGCGCGTGACGAAGCGTTATCCGCTGTTGTCATCCGCGATCTTGGCCGGGGCCTCGGGCCAGCTGCGCAACGCCGCGACGGCTGGCGGTAATCTGATGCAGCGGACGCGCTGCTACTATTTCTACGATGTGGCGACGGCTTGCAATAAGCGCGAGCCGGGAACCGGCTGCAGCGCCTTGGGCGGGGTTAATCGGATCCACGCAATTCTCGGAGCGAGCGACGCGTGCATCGCAACGCACCCCTCCGACATGTGCGTCGCGTTAGCGGCGCTCGAAGCAATCGTCGTGACGCGCGGCCCAGACGGCGGCCGGCGCATTCCGATTGCGGAATTTCACCGTCTGCCCGGCGACGCCCCCGAGCGCGATAACACGCTGCTGCCGGGTGAGCTGATCGTTGCGGTCGATCTGCCCGCGGCGGATTTCGGCCAAAACTACACCTACCTCAAACTGCGCGATCGGCAATCCTACGCCTTCGCGCTCGTATCGGTCGCTGTGGCGTTCAAGATCGTGGACGGCAAGGTCATCCGCGCGCGCGTTGCGCTCGGTGGGGTCGCTCATAAGCCGTGGCGCGATCCGGCGGCGGAACAGTTGTTGGAAGGTGCATCGCCGTCGGTCGAAAGCTTCCGCGCAGCGGCGGATCGGCTGTTGCACACGGCTCGAGGTCAAGGTAAGAACGACTTCAAGATCGAGCTCGCCCGCAAGGCGATCGTGCGCGCGCTCTCGCAAGCCGCCGACGGCACGCCGCAGACGATTTCCGACAAGCGCATCAAGTAGGGAGCACGATGATTACGAAAAGCGGACTCTTCACCGGCCGCCCGTTGCGACGCGTCGACGGCGCGAAGAAAGTCACGGGCATAGCCAAGTATGCCGGCGAGTATGCGGCGGAGGGCCTACTGCATGGC
>CAXTIY010000514.1:0-2151 GCA_964244215.1 uncultured bacterium | reverse complement strand
GGTCGGCATGCGACTCCGTTCGACGCGAGCGGTAGCGATGCCGCGAGAGGCTTCGAGCGTTCCGCTTAAATAGCGGCCGGGTGCCAAACGGTCTTGGTCTCGACGAAGTCCGCGACGCGCGCGAGATCCTGCGCGTCGTCCGCGTACCACTCTGCAGCGGAGGGCGTGCGCACGAAGCGCGTCCGCTTCATATTATCGGCCGCGAGGCGTTCCAGTTCCGCGGCGAAAGGGTCGTCGAGACCGACGGCGCTCAGAGCGTCGACGTCCATGTGGCGCGCCAAGTGCGGCGCGACTTCGATCCGCCGGCCCGTGAGCACGCTCACGGCCCCGGCCGGTAAGTCGCAGGTCGCCAGGCACTCCGCGAAGACGATCGCCGTCCGCGGGTCCGCTTCCGAGGCGAGCGCCACGACGGCGTTCCCGGCGACGAGCGGCGGTACGAGCGTCGAGACGAGCCCGAGCAGCGACGGTTCGTCCGGCGCGATGACGCCGACGACGCCGACCGCCTCGGGTGAAGACCAGCAGTAGTAGGGGCCGGCCACGGGGTTACGCGAGGAAAGCACGGCGGCGTACTTATCGCACCAGCCGGCGTACCAGAGCGTCCGATCGATCGCGGCGGTCGTTTCGCGTAACGCCGCGTCTTCTTCGAGCTTCGTGCCCGCGCGCAAACGTTCCACGAACTCTCCGCGGCGCGCATCGAGCATCTCCGCGAGCCGATAGAGCACGAGTCCCCGGTTCATCGGCGTCGCGGCCGACCACTTCGAGTATGCCGCCCGCGCGGCCACGACCGCGTCGCGCAGATCTTTCCGCGAGGCGCGCGCGACGTTCGCGACGTCGTCCGTGCCCGTGCCGACGGCATCGGTCGTGCCGGATTCCGAGCGCACGAACGCTCCACCGACGAACAACTTATACGTCTTGCGAACGTCGAGGCGAAGCGGCTCTCGGTTCTTCGGCACGGTGCAGCCTACGGCGCAGGCGGGGATCCGCCCTGGCGAATCGCGGGGCAGTTCAAGATTTCACCATAGGGAACGCGCGTAGGGAACGTGATTTGCGGGCAACCTATCCGTATGACGACTGCGATCACAACACCGAATGCTTCCGAGCCGTTCCTTTCCGACGTCAAGACGCTGCGCGAGCGGGCGAGGCAGAATATCGAAGAAGGCGCGCTCACGCCGAGCTATGGCGGCGACGTCATACAAACGATCGACATTTTACAGAACGTTCTCGCAACCGAGATCGTGTGCGTTTTACGTTATACGATGCACTCGATCGCAGCGCAGGGCATCGATAGCGAGGCCGTGGCCGAAGAATTTGCCGAGCACGCGAAAGAAGAGCAAGAACATATGCTCGCCGTCGCGGAGCGCATCGATCAACTCGGCGGAAAACCGAATTTTAGCCCGGACGGTCTGCTTTCGCGGTCGGCTTCGGAATATGGCGATGCCGACAAATTGATCGAGATGATCAAAGAAAATCTTATCGCAGAACGCATCGCCGTCGAACACTACCGCGAGCTGATTCGCTTTTTCGCCGATAAAGATCCGACGACGCGCGTGATGCTCGAAGGGATCCTCGCGGTCGAAGAAGAGCACGCGACCGACATGCACGATCTGCTCGTCGCGCATCAGGGCCGCCCGTTCATCGAAGAGTAGTATCGTTCCGAGCGGCCGATCGGGGCGGTGCTTCGAACTGGTCATCGTCCGGCACGGCCGTACCGCGTGGAACGCGGGCGGTCGCTACCAAGGCCATGCGGATATCCCGCTCGACGACGTCGGTCGCGAGCAAGCCGCCGCGCTCGCGGCGGCGCTCGCCGCCGACCGGCCGTTCGATCGCGCCGCATCGAGCGACCTCTCACGCGCACGTGAGACGGCACAGATCTTACTCGGTTCGCACGCCGCTATTCTCGAATGCGATCCACGGCTGCGAGAAATGAACTTCGGCTCATGGGAGGGCCTGACGCGCGAGCAAATCGTCGCGCGCAATGCGAGGCCGGATGCCGCGACCGCGCCGCGTTTCATGACGCCCGAAGGCGGTGAGACGTTCGAGGCGATGAGCGAGCGCGTCGCTCTCGCTCTGGGCGAAGTCGGCGACCAAACGCCGGCGGGCGGCCGGGCTCTCGTTGCGACGCATGCCGGGGTGCTGCACGCGGCGCCGCGC
>CAXTIY010000513.1:0-2161 GCA_964244215.1 uncultured bacterium | reverse complement strand
CGATGAGTTCCTCGCGATCGAGCGCGGTACGCGCGCATGCGATCCGCTCGAGCTCTTTTTGCAAAACGATTTCGTCCGTGATCGAGTGCGGCGTTCTCGCGGCGAGCCCAGCCGCACCGAAGGCCGTTCGCACTTCATCGGAAGCAAAGGCGAGCATCGCCTTTCCAAGCGCGGTGCAGTGCGCGGGTAATCTGCCGCCGAGCCTCGTCGAGATCGGGACGCGGCGATGGCCGCCGATCTTTGCAAGGTAGACGACGTCGCTGCCATCGAGCACCCCGAGATTCACGATCTCGTGCGTGGCTTCGTGCAGATCCTGCATGAACGGGATGGCTATTTCGTGGAGGTCGAAACGCTGCAGTTGCACGCGTTGTCCGAGTTCGAATAATCGAATTCCGAGCGCATAACCGTCGCCCGTGCGCTCGAGCCAACCACGATGGACGAGTCCGTGTGCGATGCGATGCACGGTCGATTTCGGCAACTCCGTTCGCGCCGCCAAAGTCGACAGAGATAGCGCGACGTCGTCTGCGGCAAACGCTTCGATGACCAGAAGCGTTCGGCCAAAAACCGATGCGTCCGCGTGCATGTCGTCGCCGTTCGTTCCACCCAGTGGAACGCCTTCTTGACGGAATTCGGCAACACGCGGACACTTGCATCATGCATATAGCCGGTCACAACTATCTTGTACCTAAATGGTCTTTATTTGATACGAAGACTCGCGTCTACAACTGCGCCGTGCGTTGCGCTCGCGCGAGCCGCGACGTATGAGCGTTACGGCGCGCTTTGCGTCCGGTTCCGGCGTTCCGCTCGTTACCCCGTTCCGCGACGGAGCATTCGATGCCGACGCCTACGCCGCGCTGATCGAATTTCAAATCGAGGCCGGCTCCGATGCGCTCATCATTTGCGGCAGTACGGGAGAAAATCAAGCGCTGTCGCTTGCGGAGCGCGCGTTTCAAATCGAGCTCGCCGTCGATACGGCGGCCGCTCGGATCGCGATCCTTGCAGCGACGGGGTGCGAGACCGAATCAGAAACGATAGCTCTTTCCGAACGCGCTACGAAAGCCGGCGCGGACGGCCTGCTTGTGATAACGCCGCGCGCTACCGCGGCGTCTCAAGACGGGGTCTTCGCTTATCTGTCCGCGGTCGCCGCGCGGACCGAGCTACCCTTTTACGTATACAACTATCCAAACCGCACGCACGTCGAGATTACCGCCGATACGATCGAGCGCCTCGTGCTCTCGAATTCCAATATCGTCGGACTTAAACAAACCGATGCCAATCTGCGTTTGGTCACGCAGCTGCGACGGCGGCTCGGCCCGGGCTTCCATACGTTTTGCGGTATCGAGCAGCTTGCACTGCCGGGTCTCGCACTCGGCTCCGCCGGGATGATCACGGCTTCGGCAAATATCGTACCGCGCGAGACGGCCGCGATGTACCGCGCCTTCCGTGCCGAACGACTCGACGAAGCTCGCCGCTTGCACGAAACTCTCAGCGAACTGTTCGACGCGGTCGTATACGCGGAATCATCGCCGGCCGCAGCCCTCAAGTACATGCTGCGTCGAACAGGGCGCCTACAACGGAACGAACATCGCCTCCCGGCCGTCGCGCCTTCCGCGCAAGCCGAACGACAACTCGATGGCGTGCTGGCCGATCTCGCGGATGCCGTTGCTGCAGCTTGAAAATTACGGACGTAAGCCTCACCCTGTTTTCGTGGGAAGGACTGCCGGCAACGCGTTACGCCGCGCAATCTCGCGTCGAAGCTGGCGGCGGCGTCCTCGGCTTATTGACGCTGGAAACCGACGCCGAACTGAGCGGCCATGCCTTTCTCGGTTCGGCACTGTATCCGGCGAACGTCGACGCGGAAGGTCTCATTCGCTTTCTGCGGCCGCTCGTCGTCGGTCGCGATCCGCTTCGTCGCGAGCGTATCGTCAAAGATCTGTGGACCCGTAGCCGAATGACGAGCGTTCGGTCCATCGGTGCGATCGACGTGGCGCTTTGGGATCTCGCGGGCAAGATCGCAGGTTTGCCGATACACGCGCTACTCGGAACGTTTCGCGAGTCTGTCCCTGCATATGCGAGTTCGGCTATTTTGGACTCAGCGGACGCCTACGCCGCCGAAGCCTTACACTATCAGTCCGAAGGTTGGCGCGCGTATAAAGTGCAC
>CAXTIY010000512.1:0-2173 GCA_964244215.1 uncultured bacterium | reverse complement strand
TTGACGATCAGCGGCGAGTTATCGAAAAGCTCGAGCAACGCTTCGTCGCTCTCCCAATCGAAACCAAGATCCGGACGCGACAGCGCGCGCACGAACGTCGTGACGTAGATCTTGCGGTTCTTGTCGATGCGGACGCCGACCGTGCCCTCGGTCTCGTCGTTCTTCGTGCCGTTGTCGGTTTCGAACTCGATCCACGCACCGCGATTCGGGATGATCGTCGCGTTATACGTCGGCCGGCTGTTCGTATCGACGTCGGCCAGGAAGTAGACGCCGGGCGAGCGGACGAGCTGGCTCACGATGACGCGCTCGGCGCCGTTGATCATGAACGTGCCCTTGTCCGTCATAAGCGGGAAATCGCCCATGAAGATCTCTTGGTCGGGAATGCCCTTGATTTCGCCGGATTCGGCCGTGATGAGGCGGACCCGAACGCGCAGAGGCGCGGAGTACGTCATGTCGCGTTCGCGGCACTCTTCGACCGTGTACTTCGGCTCGCCGAGCGAATGCTCGCCGAACTCGAGGACGAGATTGCCCGTGAAATCCTTGATCGGAGAAATCGAGTCGAACGCTTCCTTAAGACCGTCGGTAATGAACCATTTAAAGGAAGCCTTCTGCAGTTCGATCAGGTCGGGAAGCTCGAGGATGTCGGGAATCTTAGCAAAGGAATGACGCTTGCGCTTGGCGCCGGGATCGGCATAGCGCTCGACGGTAAATGCTTCAGTTTCGGGTGCGTAAACGACGGGAGTCGGCACCGCGAGCGTCGCGACGGCACCCTCCTCCTTCGTCGTACGCTTCGAGCGGGTCGTCTTCCCCGGCGACGCTTTGGCAGCGGCTGACTTGGGAAGCACTGTTTTCGCCATTAAATTCTTAGTCTCTCAATACGAAGCGCGAGGCAAGGAAAAACCAACCCGAAGCGGTCTCCGGATACAGGCGCGTATCGTATCACGCGCCGAGTAGGTCGTCAAGATTTGTGAGGCCGGGTCCGACTGTCCGCTCGCGGCGCTCGCCCGCGCCACTCGCGGTACTTAATAATAACACTTCGGCGCCAAAAAACAAAAGCCCCGAACGAAATCCGGAGCTCCTGAGAACCGAACGCCGAGGCGCTTCGCCGGCTAGCGGTAGCTCGTGCTCCGGCTCGCGAAGCACTCCCGGCAGTAAACCGGCTTATCTCCCCGGGGCTGGAACGGTACCTCGGCCGTTTGTCCGCATTGACTGCAGGTCGTCTGGAACATCTCGCGGTTTCCGCCCCGCGAAGCTCCACCACCGCCGCCTGCGCTACCGAAGCTCGCGCCACCGGCCCCGCGCTGCGCTTTGCGCGCCGAGCGGCATTCGGGGCAGCGGTTCGGCTTATTCTGGAAGCCTTTGCTCGCAAAAAACTGCTGCTCGCCGGATGTAAAAATAAACTGGCTATTGCAATCGACGCAGCTCAGCGTTTCATCAGTATACACGGTTCTGAGTTTATCTCCAGGCGTCGGTTTGGATTCGGCCCGTTTGCGTACCGAGCCGTGCGGCGTGACGCCTTAGTACCCGCTTCGGCTAGGCGCACTATAACATATTCGGACCTCGAGTTCGACGCCTTTGCCTAAAAAATTAGGCGTCGCTCGAGCCGGCCCGTCACGCTAATCGCTTGGTCATCGGCTGATGGAGAATACCGGCATCCCAGAGCGGTTCTCCATCGTCGTAATAACCCGCGCGCAGATAGAATTCACGCGCATGCATCTGCGCGTGGAGGTGAGCGCGTGCGTGTCCGCGCCGGAGCGCCTCGAAACCGAGAGCATCCAACAGCACGCGACCGGCGCCGCGACCGCGCGAAGTCGCGCTAATCGCCATGCGGCCGATGCGCACGCTGTGCGCGTCGAGCGGATAGAAGCGCCCCGCGCCGATCGGACGATCCGTATCGAACACGAGGGCGTGAACGCTCGCGGAACCCGGCCGATCGTACTCATCGACTTCTTCTTCCGGCGGAACGCCTTGTTCGTCGACGAACACGCGCGTTCGCAGGAAAAGCGCTTCGCTCATACGCGCGAGGTCGCTCGCTGCGAATAGCTCTACGCGCACGGGGGAGTCCGATGACGCAATCGCGCGTCCATCTAGTGACGGGTTTGCTCGAGCGAGAGGGCGCGCTGTTGCTCGTCGCCTCGAAATACCGCAACCACGCGCGACCGCTCTGGAATCT
>CAXTIY010000511.1:0-2177 GCA_964244215.1 uncultured bacterium | reverse complement strand
CGCGATGCGCGCGTGCGGTGCGGCACGGCGCAAATCGTAGATCAGCTGCGCGAGATCTTCGATCGAATAGATGTCGTGATGCGGCGGTGGTGAGATGAGCGCTTGGCCGACCTGCGCGCCGCGCAGCATCGCGATTTCTTCGGTCACCTTGTGCGCGGGAATCTGACCGCCTTCGCCCGGTTTCGAACCCTGCGCCATTTTAATTTCGACTTCGTCGGCGCTCGCGAGGTACGCCGCGCCGAGCCCGAAACGGCCCGATGCGACCTGCTTGATCTTGCTGCGGCCGCGATCGACGTTGCGGTCGAAACGCTCCGCGTGCTCTCCGCCTTCACCGGAATTACTTTTGGCGCCGATGCGATTGGCGGCGCGTGCGATCGTCGCGTGCACTTCGGAAGCGAGCGCGCCGAGCGACATGGCGGCCGTCGCGAAATTTTGCACGATTTCGGAGATCGGCTGGACGTCTTCGAGCGCTAGCGGCTCGCGTAACGGCACCGAAGTGAGCAGATCGCGAAGCGACACCGGTTCGCGCGCTTCCATCGCGTCGGAAAGCTGTTCGAAAGCGGCGTAGTCGCCACGCATCGCCGTCGCACGCAGATTCTTGATGACGCTCGGATCGAACGCGTGGCGAATGCCCTCGCGCCGGAAACGGAACGTACCGCGGTCGGGCAAGGCCGCCGCGCCATCCTGCGAAGCCGCGTGCCAAAAGTGAACGTCGTTTTCGATGTCGCCGAGTCGCACGGCAGGCGCATGCGCTTTGATGCCGGGGAAACACAGTTCGACGATTTCGGTATGCAAGCCGATCGATTCGAACGTCTGCGCGCCGACGTACGAGCGCAGCGTACAGATGCCGAGCTTCGCCATAATCTTGAGCAGACCGGCGCGCAAGCCCGCCAAATACGCGACGCCCGTGCCGGATTCGGCGGCGGCGCGTAGTCCGAGCCACGGCGTAACGACGTTCGCGCCGACGCCGAGCAGCGCCGCGACCGCGTGCGCGTCGCGCGCGTAACCGTCTGCGACGGCAAGCGACGCTTGCATCCGCAGACCGCGCGCGACCAAACGCTGATGCACGGCACCCGCGGCGAGCAACGCCGGAACGCTCGCCGTATGGACGCGATCGTCGAGGACGATGAGCGTCGCGCCGTTACGCACCGCGCGTTCGGCATCGTCGCAGATCGCGAGGAGCCGCGCGCGCAGCGAACCGTCGCCGAGCGCGAGCGAGATCGCGTGCTGAACGAGCCGCGCATCGAAGCGCAGCGCATCGAAATCGAGTTCGGCCAGAATCGCGCTCGAAAGCGCGACGATCGACCCCGCATCGGGGATATCGCCGTTGGTCGCGCCGGAACCGACCCACGCGCGCAGATCGAAAACGAGCGATTCGCGCAGCGGATCGATCGGCGGGTTCGTTACCTGGGCGAAACGTTCGCGCAAGTATTCGGCGACGGGCGTCCGGCGCTCGAAGAACGCGAGCGCCGCATCGTCGCCCATCGAAAGCGTCGGTTCCGCGGCCGAGGCGAGCACGCCGACGATGTCCTTCATCTCCTCGCGCGTCGCGCCGAAGCGGTGCAGTTGCGCGTTCGTATCGGCGGCGCGCGGCGGCTCCACGGCATCGTCGAGCGTGAAGGCCCAGCTGCGGACGACTTCGCGGAAGTCCGCCCGTTCGCGACGCTCCGCCCGGAATGCATCCGTAGTCACGACTTCGCCCGAAGCGAAACGCACGATCAGCCGGCCGCCGGGGCCGAGACGGCCGCGCTGCACGATCTCGTCGTCACCGAAATCGACGATGCCGGCCTCGGAAGCGCACAGCACCTTATTCGAAGCGGTACGGCACCAGCGCAGCGGCCGTAAACCCGTCCGGTCGAGTGCCGCGCCGATCGTATCGCCGTCGGCGAACACCATCGCGGCCGGGCCGTCCCACGGCTCGATCGTCGCGAGGTGCGCATCGTAATACGCTTTGAGGCGGATGTCGCGCGCGTCGATCGCGGGCGCGAGCAAGATGTCGACCGCTTCATCGACGCGGTAGCCCGAGCCGACCATCGTATCGACGGCCGTATTGAAATCGTACGAGTCGCTCGCGCCCGGTAACGTCTTGACGCCGCGCGCATCGAGCCACGCGCGATTGCCGGTGATCGTATTGATTTCGCCGTTGTGCGCGATATGCCGGAACGGCTGCACGAGCC
>CAXTIY010000510.1:0-2179 GCA_964244215.1 uncultured bacterium | reverse complement strand
TCCGCAATCGGTTCGATCGGGCCGAGAATGAAGACGTACGAGAAGATTCCGACGAGCAAGAAGACCGCGGCCGTTAAAAAGGCCGGCACGAACGAGTGCGTTTTACCGACGATGATGCCCGTAATCGTCGGCGCGGCGATGCCCATGAGATTGTTCGAAAAATTCATGATCGCGCCGACGCTTCCCGTACTGCCTTTGGGCGCGATTAGCCCGGGAATAGACCATCCGACCGGTGCCGACGCGGCGAGACCCGCAAGCGCGATCGATATCCAGAACGTCGCGACGACGGGATCCCGCGTACGCGTCGCGAGCGCGATCGCGAGTCCGAGCAATAAGCCGACCACGAGGACCGTCTTGCGAACGCGCGTGGCATCATGACCGCGCGCGATAAGGTAATCGACGAGCCAGCCGCCGACGATTAAATCCGCGATCGCCGCGACGAGCCACGGCGCCGCCGCATACCAGCCGGATTTGATGAGGCCCAGATGCAGCTGCGAGGTCAGATAGCTCGGCAGCCACGTTAAGAAGAGATAGAACGAATAGCCGTACGCGGAGAAGCCGATGGTTAAGCCCCAGACTTTTCGTTGCCGTAATAAATACCCGAGCGACGCACCACGCTGCTTGCCGGATGTGTCCACCTCGGGCGCGCGACCCTCGGAAATATAGGCCCGTTCTTCCGGTGAAAGGCGCTTGTCGTCGCTCGGATTGCGATAGAACGCAAAAAATGCGATGAAAAATACGAGGCTCAGGATGCCGGTAAATACGAACGCACCGCGCCAGCCGTACGTTACCGCGACGATCGAAACGGCCGGGATCGCCATCGCCGTCCCGAGTTTTGCCGCCGAATCGAAGATGGCCGTCGCGAGCCCGCGTTCGTTGCGTGGAAACCAGTCGGCGATCGCTTTCGCGTTGCTCGGAAACGTCGGCGCTTCGCCGACGCCGAGCAAGAGTCGCGAGCCGAAGAACGTCGCGAAGTTCGTCGACGCTGCCGTTAGGAACGATGCGATGCTCCAAAGCAGCGCTCCGGCGCGCCCGATCGCGACGATCCCGAAGCGGTCGAGCACCACGCCGACCGGTAACTGCAGCGCGGCGTACGTATAACTGTATGCGCTCGAGAGGATGCCGAACGCGACCGCGTCGATGCCGAATTCGTCATGTAGCGCGCCTTGTGCGACCGACAGATTGACGCGATCGAAATAATTGATGAGCACGCCGAAGCCGAGCAGCAACGCGATTCCGTAGCGCAACTTTGGAACGCGTCTCGTGTCGCTCACGCGAAGCCCCTTACTCGCGCGAACGCGTTAGCTCCCGCTTTGCGCCGATGGCAAATAACGCATGCCACGCGAACATATAGATGCGCAAGCTCGTAATCTGCTTTTAGCTAATCGGAGCCGCTTACCCGAGCGTGGACGTAGCGGGTAAGGGAAGCGTAACTTCCGCTCCGCGCAATTCCGAAAGCATACTTTCGACGATCCCGTCCCACGACAACAGCCGCGCCGCTTTGCTGCCGGCATCGCGTGCCGCTGCGGGCTCCCGCTCGGCGGCCGCAACCGCTGCGACGAAGTTACCCGTATCCGCGATATGCACGACGTCCGCAAAGGCGCGGGCGACGTCGGCGATCGGAGTCGAAACGACGGGGCATCCCGCGGCGAGGTATTCGAGTGTTTTCGTCGGCGAGATGTATTGCGTCGCGGGTCCGACGACGAAAGGCATCAATGCGACGTCGAAGCCCCCGAGGAGCGTCGGAAGTTCGGCGTACGTGCGCTTTCCGAGATAGTGGATATTGGATCGCTGCGGTAGCGACTCCGGCGGTATCTTCGCGATGGGACCGACCATGACGATGGTCGCATCGGGACGGGCGTCGGCTAAACGCTCGATAAGCGCGAGATCCAGGCGCTCGTCGATCACGCCGATATAGCCGAAGATCGGCCGCCCGAGCGAGCGCAGCGCATCGTGCGGCTCGCCCGCGCGGGCGGCTTCGAAGTGAGCGACGTCGACGCCGCTCGGGAGAGCCCGCCCCCGTCGCGCACGCTGCCGGACCGTCTCCCAGAGGCTCGCGCCGCCCGCAAAAACGACCGTCGCGCGCTCGAGCAGCTCGTCCTCGCGCGCGCCGAGGCGCGGGTCGGCATGCAAAAACGCGCTCAGTTGATCCATCTTGTCGTAAACGAGCGGGCCGCCC
>CAXTIY010000509.1:0-2183 GCA_964244215.1 uncultured bacterium | reverse complement strand
AAGTTGGCGGAGGAATTCAAAGCGGGCGGGGACCGGCTTAAGACGGCGACGGGTGTCGGTCATGTTGCTGCGGAGCAAACCACGGCGGCGCTCACGGAGTTCGCGCGAAACGCCGTTGTCGGCGCCGGAGTTTCCGCGGGCGCGGCACTAGCGCAGCGCGTAGTACATTCGGTCGCTCCGCACGCTGCTGCCGAGGCGCCCGATGAATGCGCGCGCCGGTAACGCCGCTCGGGCGTCCTGCGATACCCGCAACGCCGCGTAGCTATTCGATGGCGATCGTCTTGCGCTTGCTGCGCTTCTTCGTCGTCGTACCACTGGCGGCGCTCGCGTTGCACTGCCTGCAACCCGCGATTCCGTGGTGGTCCTGGTGCGGCATCTCGGCTTTGAGCCAACTTTTCTTGTGGTTCGTGGACGGCGGCCTCGCGCTCGCCCGATGGAAGAAACGACGTATAGCCCGAACGGCGCGCCTGCCGGCTACCGGTAGATAGCCGGCAAGCATTTCTTCGGGCGGTCATTGCAAAGCTATCGGCTAGGACTACGAAGCACCGCCGGCCGAGAGCGATTCGTATTCGGCGGGCGTCAATTCGATCGCACCTGCCGCGACGTTCTCCTCGAGATGTACGACGGACGACGTGCCCGGAATCGGAACGATCACGGGTGAGCGACGCAAGAGCCATGCGAGCGCGATTTGATTCGACTTCACACCTTTCGCTTTTGCGACGCGGTCGAGACGCTCGGACGACAACTCGCCCGCCGCGAGCGGACCCCAGGGGAAGAATGCAATACCTTCGCGCGTGCAGTAATCGACGACTTCGAGCGTCTCGTCGTCTTTGACGCCGTTGCGCTCGTTATCACCGCCCGAAGCGTTGTTGAAGCGGTTCTGCACCGAGACGATCGGTACGATGTCCCTCGCTTGCGCGAGATTCGTCGCGTTGAAATTAGAGACGCCGACGTGGCGGATTTTGCCCTCACGCTGGAGGTCCGCAAGCGCTCCGACCGACTCGCGGAACGGCACGTTCGGGTCGATGCGATGCAGTTGATAGAGATCGATGCAGTCGAGTTTGAGCTTGCGCAAGCTGCCTTCGAGAGCCGCCCGCAGATGTTCCGGCCGGCCGTTGGGAACCCAGACGTTGGGGCCGGTCCGCTCGTTACCGCCCTTGGTCGCGATGACGAGCCCGCTCGCATAGGGATACAGCGCCTCGGCGATCAGCTCTTCGCTAACGTCGGGACCGTACGAGTCGGCGGTGTCGATGAGGTTGACGTCTAGTTCGAGGGCTCGGCGAAGCACGGCGAGCGCCGCGGCCTTGTCCTTCGGCGGTCCCCAAATGCCGTCGCCCGTAATCCGCATCGCGCCGAAACCCAGGCGGTTGACGCGGAGCTCGCCGCCGAGCGCGTACGTGCCCGCCGTAGCGGCTGAAAAAGTTTGGTTTGCCATGGTTTCGGCTTACCCACAGGCGGCTCGGAATTCCGGCTTCAGCTCCAAGCGACGCGTCGCGACGCTTCATTGGGTAAGCGACGCGTATGACAGATGTCGAGATCTCGCTACGCGTCAATGGGACCGAGCGCCGCATACGCATCGATACGCGCACGACGTTGCTCGATCTCTTGCGCGAGCGGCTGGACTTGACGGGCGCGAAAAAGGGCTGCGATCACGGCCAGTGCGGTGCCTGCACGATCTTGCTCGACGGCCGGCGCGTGAATTGCTGCCTAACGCTCGCGATCGCGCACCAGGGTGCCGAAATTACGACGATCGAGGGGCTCGCCGATGGGGCGGAGTTGCATCCGCTGCAGCGCGCGTTCATCGAATACGACGCTTTTCAATGCGGTTATTGCACGCCCGGCCAAATCTGTTCTGCCGTCGGCATGCTCGCCGAGGCGGAAGCGGGCTATCCGAGCGCCGTTACGGACGAGCTCGACTCGCCCGGCGTCGTGCTCGACGACGCCGAAATTCGCGAGCGGATGAGTGGTAATCTTTGCCGTTGTGCGGCGTATGCGAATATCGTTCCGGCGATCGCGTCGGTGGCCGTGGCGACGACGGTGACCGCGTGAATCCGTTTACCTACGAACGCCCGGGCGACGCCGCGTCCGCCATCGCCGCTTTCGATGCGGCGCCGAACGCTGCGTTTCTCGGGGGCGGCACGAATCTCGTCGATCTCATGAGGCTGCGCGTGGCGAAGCCCGAG
>CAXTIY010000508.1:0-2185 GCA_964244215.1 uncultured bacterium | reverse complement strand
CCACAATCACGCCTGCACCCGCAGCGGCCCGGAAGCGATCGAACGGGCAGGCCGCATCGCGATGCGTCCGCAAGTCGGCCACTCGCTCATTAAGGCCACGATGCGCGAACAAGATATCGTCTTCGGTGGCGAGCACTCCGGCCATTTCTATTTTCGCGACAATTGGTTTGCGGATTCCGGGATGATCGCGCTCTTGCAATGCCTCGAAGTCTTCGGCGATGCGGGCAAGCCGGTCAGCGAAGTCGTGGCGCCGCTCGATAACCGAACGCGTTCGGGCGAGATCAACAGCCGGGTAGACGACATTCCGAGGAAACTGAAAGCACTGCGCGAGCGTTACGGCGACGCGCGCATCGACGAGCTCGACGGTCTCACGATCGCGTATGCCGATTGGTGGATGAACGTGCGACCTTCGAATACGGAACCGCTCTTGCGTCTCAATGTCGAGGGCGATACGCGCGCGCTGATGGAGCGCAATCGCGATGAGGCGCTCGCGCTCATTCGCGCCTAACCCTCGCGGACGTCGCTCGGACGTCGTGCGGACGGGGCTCCGATACGCTGCGTGCATCCGGTCTCGAACCGGAAACACCGCATTAAGGAGATTCCCGTGTACAATTTCATTCGCTCGCGCGCTACCGCGCTCTGTTTTGTGACCGCGTTCGCATCGCTCTCGGCAGCAGCCCTCGCAAATCCGGCACCCAAGCAAATTGCCGTTCCAAACGAGTCGTTCGGAGCAAACATCGGCACGTATTACTCCGCCGGTAACACGGGATTACTTTCGAACGTAACCAACGGCACCAACACGGAGTCAACTGCGTCGACCTTTACGAACGTGTCGGGGATGCAGACGAAGATCACCGTTCCTACCGGTAAGAAAGCGTTGCTCGTTTCTCGTTTCTCCGCCGAAACCGCATGCGCCGGCGTTGCCGGTAACTGGTGCTCGATCCGCATTCTGGTCGACGGGCACGAAGCGGCGCCTGCAACCGATTTCGGCTTCGCTTTCAGCACGGTGAACGACGGGGCCCCGGGCGACTTCCAATGGCTTAGCAATTCGATGGACCGCGCCTCGGAAGTCGGCTCCGGTCAACATACCGTGCAAGTGCAAGCAGCGACCACGGATTCCACGCACGCCACGTACTTCTGGCTCGGCGAACGCAGTCTCACGGTCGAGAGCGCGATTCACCCCTAAACCGGCTCGGCAAACGGTACCTCGGCGGCGCCCGTTCGCGGCGCCGCCGCCCGATCGCTTTGCAGGGACGCTCGAACCGCAGCAGCGAGAACGCACGAGATGCCGACCATACCCGCGGATCTCGCCGCTGTCCTCGATGCACTCGAAGAACTGCTCGCGTGCGACGAACTCGCCGCGAGGCCGACACGCGACGGCGATACGGCGCTGCTGCGCGCCACGCGCGAACGTTTAGAACGACGCTACACCCTCGCCGTCGTCGGCGAGTTTTCGAGCGGCAAATCGTATCTCCTCAACGCCTTGCTCGGCAAGACGCGCTACGACGAGCGGGGGCGCATCGCGGGCTTGCTCGCAACCGACATCAATCCGTCGACCGCAACGATTACCGAACTCGAGTACGGGACGCCCGAGATCGCGCTCGCAAAGTTTCCGTCGGGTCGCACGGAGCGCATTCCGATGGACCGCTTATCGCGCTTCGTCGCGGTCGCCAAAGACGATACCGCGGGCGCGCTGCACGAAGCGACGGCCGAAGACGAGGGCGCGCCGCACTTCGTCGTCATCTCGCTCGACTCGCCGTTCCTACAGGGCGGGTTCGTCGTCGCCGACACGCCGGGGCTCGCATCGCTCAATCCGGCGCATCGCCGGGCGACGCTCGCGTATCTGCCGCGTACCGATGCCGTTCTCTATCTGATCGATACGCAACAGCCGTTCACCGACGGCGACGCGTCGTTTCTCGGTTCGATCGGGGAACACGTGCGTACGATCTTCATCGTGCAGACGAAGATCGATCTTTGGCGTATGCACGAAGCGGACGGGGCGCAAGCATGGCAAGCGGCGCGCGCGCGCATCGCTGCGCGCGCCGAACGCTTCGCGCCGCGCGCCGAAGTCTATTCCGTTTCCGCGCGAGAGTATGCGCAGGGCACCCTCGATCGCGACGACGCACTGGTAAACGCGAGCGGTTTTCCGGTATTTATCCGCGGCCTCGAACGGTCGCTAGAAAAT
>CAXTIY010000507.1:0-2188 GCA_964244215.1 uncultured bacterium | reverse complement strand
CCGAAGCGCAACGTCGGTGCACCTATTTTCGGCGATGCGGTCGTGCATGAACTGGTTGTCGACGGCAACCAAAGCTGGGCGGTGCATGCCCGCGACGGCTACTATGCGCTGATCACGCAACATCTGCCCGATGAATTCGCTCTCACGCTTCGCGTCGGCGGCAGTCCGATCTCACCCGGACGCGCGGTCACCTTTAAACCGGATCACGAGCACGACCCGAGCGTATCGTCGGTCGGTCTGCGTTCTACCCGGCCGATCGATCCCGACAAATTTAACCGGTGGCTTGCGGAACTCGTTCGTGCGCAAGGCCAGGACATCTATCGTCTCAAGGGCGTGCTTGATGTCAAAGGCGAGGACAAACGGTGGGTGTTCCAAGGTGTGCACATGCTGATCCGGGGTCAAATCGATCGCGCTTGGAAAATGGATGAAGAACGCGCGTCTGCGCTCGTCTTCATCGGGCGCAATCTCGATCGTGCCGCTCTTAACGAAAGCTTCGCCGCGTGCTTGACGTAGAGCGGCCTCTCGCCTTTCCCGAGCTTGGATTCACCTGGCTGCATGACTTTAAGGAGCCGGTTGCTAAGCTCGTCCCGTCGCCGGATGGTTCGCATATTGCGATCGCGTTCATCGAAGGCGGCATTGCCGTCCTTGACGTTCACACGGGCACGGAGCGCTGGTCGAAGCAAGCACATGGATTCGGTGCCGAAGCGCTTTCATGGAATGCCGCCGGAACGTTGCTCGCGTCAGCGGGCCAAGACGGTCATGGCCGCCTCTGGGCAGCGGCCGACGGCGAACCGGTTGCAGCGCTGCCCGGTGGCGCGCCTTGGGTATCGCGCGTCGCGTTCGAACCGGCAGGCGATCGAGTCGTTACATCGTCCGGAAAGCGACTCCGTTTGTGGGACGCGAGCGGTGCCCTCGCCGTCGAATGGCCGGAGCGCGCCAGTACGATACTCGACATCGCGTGGCGACCGGCGCCCTCCGGCATGCCGCTATTTGCCGCAACGTCATACGGTGCGGTCGGTCTCTATGACCCGCGTTACACCGGTAAATCAGTCCGCGAATTAGTATGGCAGGGCTCGTCTCTCGCGCTTGCATGGAGTCCGAACGGAAAGTATCTGGCAACGGGGGATCAAGATTCAAGCGTTCACTTTTGGATCGTTCGCTCGGGGCGTGATTTGCAGATGAGCGGCTACCCGCGCAAAGTGCGTGAGCTCAGCTGGCACCACTCCTCGCGTTACCTTGTAACCGGTGGCGGTCACTACCCGTGCATCTGGGATTGTTCCGGACGCGGCCCCGCCGGCACCACGCCGAAGCAACTCGAATATCATGATGCACCGATGAGTGCGGTCGCCTACCAGAACGGCGGCGATCTTCTTGCAAGCGGCGCGCTGGATGGTTCCCTCGCAGTATGGGCGCCGGATCACTCAGTGATACCCGCCGCCGTACGTGCCTTCAATGCTGAGATCGTAACGATCGCGTGGCTTCCTGACGACGAACGTTTCGTTGCCGCTACCCTTGGCGGCGAAGTCGCATGCCTGGCCGTCGCTGCGCAAGGAAAGGGCCCCGCAGCTCAATGATTGGCGACCCCGAATTCGTCATTGGCCTTGCTCATGATAATGGGCCCGGCTTTGTAATCTACGACCGGTGCCCGGCGCCGACCGCAACCCTGCGGCTACGGTCGACGCTCGAACAGCATCGCGATAGGCTTCGCCTGCGCCTCTACGCCCTAGAGCGGTTACTCGCTACGGACGCTCCAGAACGTGCCGAGCGCTTAATGGTCGACGGGACGGCTGCTAAAGTCGAGCGTATTGTCTTGCGACCCGGTCCGGACGACCAGCCGCGCTGCGCAGAAGTTTCGGTGAACGCCATATCGAGCGCGCTCGCGTCGGCCAATGGCAAACTCGGAGCGACCAACGCCGGATCCATCGAGATGTGAGCCCAAGACGAATTTGACTGATCTCAAATGATAGCATATTATCATTATGAGGTCGGTCGGCATTGCCTAGCTTACATCGTAGCGACACATGCGGCTGCACTAAGAAAGGCTCCGATGTTTGCCGCCGGCGCACTATCTGTTTTCGTGCTAGGGATGCGCCACGGCGCCGATCCCGATCATCTTGCAGCGATCGACAACCTGCCTCCTCGTGCACCGGCTCATCTCGACGCAAACATCGCTTACGCCGAGGGTGCT
>CAXTIY010000506.1:0-2200 GCA_964244215.1 uncultured bacterium | reverse complement strand
CGCGAAGCAGCAGACGATCGCGCGCGAGACGATCGAGATTTACGCGCCGATCGCGCACCGGCTCGGCATCTGGAAGATCAAATGGGATCTCGAAGATTTGTGCCTGCGCTATCTCGATTCGGAAGCCTACCGCGACATCGCGGAGCGCGTAGCGAAAAAGCGGGCGGAGCGGGAAGAATCCGTCGTCGGAGTCGTCGAGTTGCTGCGCTCGCAATTCGAAAAGCTCGGTATCGCGGCCGAAGTAACGGGACGACCCAAACACTTCTATTCGATTTACGCGAAGATGAAGAAGGGTCGCGACTTTTCGACCATCTACGATCTTACCGCCGTACGCGTGATCGTCGATACCGTCAAAGATTGCTACGGAACGCTCGGCGTCGTGCATTCGATTTGGAAGCCGATCCCCGGTCGCTTTAAAGACTACATCGCGATGCCGAAGCCGAACATGTACCAATCGTTGCATACGACGGTCGTCGGCCCGCTCGGAGATCCGCTCGAAATACAAATTCGAACACTCGAAATGCATCGCACGAGCGAATACGGTATCGCCGCTCACTGGCGCTACAAAGAGGGCGCGAAGAACGACGCGGTCGAGAACAAGTTAACGTGGTTGCGTTCGCTCATCGAGTGGCAGAACGACATGCGCGACTCGCGCGCATTCATGGAAAATCTCAAGCTCGATCTCTTCGAGAACCAAGTTTTTATTTTTTCGCCGAAGGGCGACGTGTTCTCGCTCCCGGCCGCAGCGACGCCCCTCGACTTCGCCTATCAAGTCCATACGGACGTCGGCAATCATTGCGTCGGGGCCAAGGTCAACGGAAAGATCGTTCCGCTCGATTATCAATTGCGTAACGGCGACATCTGCGAAGTGCTCGTCAACAAGAGTTCGCGGCCCTCGCTCGACTGGCTATCGCTCGTGCGAACCTCGGGCGCCAAGCACAAGATCAAGCAGTGGTTCCGTAAGGATCGTAAAGACGAGAACGTCGTCGCCGGTGAGGAAACGGTCGAGCGGGAACTCGCGCGCGAACACATGCGCGTCGATCTGGCGCGCGGCGACGTAATCGAAAAAATCGCGAAGCGCATGAATTATTCGAGCGCGACCGATCTTTTCGCCGCGATCGGTTTCGGCGACGCCTCGGCGGTGTCGGTCGTGACGAAGCTCAAGGAAGAAGCGAAGAGTTCGAATCTTATCGATCTCGCCGCGCTGCAACGCATTCCACCGCCGGTACGCCGCGTTCCGCGCAATTCGAGCGGCATCCGTATCGCGGGCGTCGACGACGTACTGGTTCGCCTTTCGAAGTGTTGTAGTCCGGTGCCCGGAGATCCGATCATGGGTTACGTCACGATCGGTAAAGGCGTCTCCGTGCACCGAGCCGACTGCCCGAACGTCGCCTATATGTCCGCGACGCCGGAGCGAATATTACAAGCCTCATGGGCCGATTCGAGCGAGAATACGCATTCCGTCGATATCGAACTCGAAGCCGTCGACCGCGCGGGCCTACTGCAAGACGTGATGGGCGTGTGTTCGGAGTTCAAGACCTCCGCTTCGTCGGTTACGGCGCGCGTAAAGCGCGATAGTGCGTTGATTAGTTTGACGCTGCAAATATCCGATTTAGATCATCTGCATCGGGTGCTGCTGAAATTGCGATCGCTGCGCGACGTGCGCGACGTGTATCGCGTCACGAAGCGCGAAGTGCGCGCGAGCGGGTGAGCGCTTCTCGCCGTTAGCGACCAATGAATTGGGCGTGAAAGATGTAGGCGCCGGTGTCCGGTCGGCAATCGAAAACTGCCGGGAAGTAGGTGGTCGCCGTTGCAGCTCGCTCGGCTGCAGCATCGAGAGCACTGTTGCCCGAAGATTTGCGCAATTCGCTTCGCGTCACTTTGCCGCTAGCGTCGAGCCACACTTCGACGTGAGCGATGCCCACCGCACCCTCTTCGCGCGCGAGGCCGGGGTAGGGCGGCACGTTGATCACGTTCGTGCGCACCTCTGCGAACGGTTGCGCGCATGGCGGAGGCTTCGAGCCCGCCATCTGCTCGGGTTCGATGGCGCCTCCCGATGGAATCGCATCCTTCAAGAGGCTCGCTAGAAACGGATCTGGTTTACCGTGCGCGTCTTGAGAAGCGGCCGAAACCTGCAACGCCATTATGCGCGAGGCGCCGCAAGACGTGCCCACGCTGGAAAGCGATATCCCGAGATACG
>CAXTIY010000505.1:0-2208 GCA_964244215.1 uncultured bacterium | reverse complement strand
TCGCAAAAGAAGCCAAGATGCCGATCGTGCTCACGAGCAGCATGGAGACCGCCGCACAAGGGCTCCTGCTGCCGGATCTCAAGGAGTTACTGCCCGATGAATACGACGCTCGCGTAAAGCGTACCGGCGTCATCAATGCATGGGACGATGCGAACTATCGCGACGCCGTGCGAAAGACGGGCAAAATGAACATCCTGATGGGCGGCATGACGACCGACGTTTGCCTCGTTCCGCCTGCAATAAGCGCATCTAAAGAAGGCTTCAACGTGATCGCCCTCATGGACATATCGGCAGCCGTGACGAAGATCGGCGCGGAAGATTCGAGAAACCGGCTACGCGATGCCGGCATAACGACGATGACCGTGACGCCGATGATCACGGCGATGCTCGGTAATTACACCAATCCAGCAGCGAACGCGTTCTATAGCGCCATGGGCGATGAAAAGATCATGGATCTGTACCTCGCCGGCAACCTGCGCTAAAGAATGACCGTTCGATCCTATGCGGCGCCTGTCGACGCGGTCACGAGCGACGTACGTGCGAGGCGGCTCGTCGCGAGTTGGACCGCACGTCTTCGGACGAACCTCGAGGTGACGACGTAATGTTCGCGCTGGTGTTAATGGTTGCGCTGGCCGACGGAACGCCGAGTCCATCACCACAGCCTTCGTTACGTCCATCCGGCGCGCCCGTGCCGCATTCCACACGGGAGTTCCAGCCGGCGCCGTCGCCAAGATATCGATACCTGCCCGACGAGGAGAACTCGAAGAGCTATTGCTCGAGCGCGAATCGCGGTGCCGACGTCCGGGATGCACTCAAATGCATCGCGTTCTCGAACGATTCGAACGATTATCTCGCGCTCGGAGCTGACGTGCGTTTCAAATACGAACACTTCTTCAACAAGGATTTCGACCGCAGCAACAGCGGCTATTTGCTCGAGCGCGACTTACTCGATGCCGACTTGCACGAGGATCGTCTCCGCGCGTTCGTACAGCTCGAACACGCGACTGCAACGGGCCGGCACGCGCCGATCGACGCAACGTGGCGGGACGACTTCGCGACCACGAGCGCCTATCTCGAATATGCCATCGGCGGCACGACCGGGTCAGCGACGCCACCGCTCGCCGTCCGCATAGGGCGGCAACTCCTCGCCTACGGTTCCGAACGCATGATCGACGACCGAAGTGGGCTCAACACCGAAATGCCGTTCGACGGCGTGCGCGCACGGTTGGACTCCGGGTCATGGCGTGCGGACCTCTTTGCCGTGCGGCCCGTAAACACCGGGTCGTTCGGTTTCGACGATCTCCGTGACAAAACGAAGACGCTGCTCGGGATTTACGCGACCGATCGCATCGGCTCGCAAACGGTCGACCTCTACACCTTCGAAGATCAACGGCAATCGCAATTTTACTACCGTGGCGCCGGACCGGAAGAGCGTTTCACGATCGGCGCGCGCTACGCCACGAGTTCGGCCGCCTTCGACTCCGATACGGAGCTCGACAAGCAAATCGGATCGTTTGGACGTGCGGCGATCGACGCGTATGCAATCGAGACGAATCTCGGTTACGACTTCGGACGAAATCGCAACCGTTTTCGGCTGGGCGTCGGAGGCGGGATCGCTTCGGGCGACCATGACCCGAAGAGCTCTCACTTTACCTTGTTTCGAGCTCCGTATCCGACGGGACTCACGTTCGGCATCATCGAGGCTAACGGAAACGAGAACACATCCGGATTTACGCCCAACGTCTCGTACACGTATGCAAAGAAAGTCACGCTCGCGGTGAAAGACTACTTCTTTTACCGCCAAAGCAAAGCGGACGGCGTCTACTCGGCGCCGGGTTATCCGCTTCGAGCCCCCGAGGACGCGACCGCGGCACCGCTCGGAAACCTCGGATACGTCTCGATCGTCGATGCGCTCGACCGCCACGTCTCGGTTTCTGGCGCGTATGCACGCTACCTCGTCGGCAGCTTCTTCTACGAGGCACCCGAATCGAAAGCGCTGCCTTCCCAAAGTACGGCCTATTTCAATCTCTGGTTCGACTACAAGTTATAAGGCTTAGGCTTCGACGCGAGGCGTCAATGCAATAAGGAGCAACGACGGGGCAGCGAGCGGCACTAATGCGTCGAGATGAAACGTCGCTTGGCCTTGGCCGGGGAGCACGACGACGCACACGGGCTCCGGTTCGAGCGCGATGCGCCCTTCGGCCCAAA
>CAXTIY010000504.1:0-2209 GCA_964244215.1 uncultured bacterium | reverse complement strand
ATTCGAAGATGACCCGAAGACGTTCGCCGCCGTTCATCTCTGCGCGGTCAACGGCGTCTTCAAAGGCGGGCAAGGCGGTCTCGGCTTTAATCCCTCCGGTGCGGCTGACGGTGGGACGCAACGAGCGATCGAGGGCAATCTCGGGCAATCGTTGCCCTGGCCCGCGGGGCCGCTGACGCGAGCGCAAGCGGCGGTCTTCGTCTGCGAACAGATGGGCTGGCCCATCGGTTGAAGGCCGTCCGCGGCCTCGTCGCATCGTTGCTATTATCCGCTTGTCACCCGAAGAGCACCGCTCCGCCTCCCGCAGCCAACCTCGCGAAGCTCGAAGCGAGCACGACCGCTGCGGCTCGAGGCTTCGAGCGTTATTATCGAGCCGAGAATGCCGGCGCGGCCGATGCGTATCTCGAACGCGCGCGAGGTCGCGGCGTGCCGGCAGGGCAGAGGGAGCCGTGCCGCCTTGCGACGGGCGCTTCGAGCAGCCGGCCTTCGGTGCTTGCTAATCCGCCCATCGCGGCTTCGTCCATTCGCCAGCGCAGCGAACTCGTTGCCGCGCTCGGGGCGTATCTGGTAACGCTCGCGGCCGTTGCGGATCGCTCTAGCGCGGGCGTCGTTTCGACTTCGTTAGCGAACCTCACGACGCGTACGCTCGCGTTGCAGAAAGCGGCGGGCGAACACGACACGGGCGATCTTTTTATCGACGAGGCTGCAGCTGCGCTCGCCAAAGCCGTCGACCGCTTGCGCGCGGACGACGGAGGATCCCAAATGACGCAGCACCTCGAAGAGACCGATGCGATCGTACGTCACCTGATTGCTATTCTCGCAAGCGATGCGGCTCGGCAACGAGCGCAAACCGTCGACGCGACGAAACTCGCGTTCGACTCGTGGCTTGCGCATCGGAACGGCCCTGCCACCGGGGTGATGAGATCCGAACTGCCGTCGTGTTCGGAGCCCGCGATTTTCGAACGCGCGCACGATCGAAGCCTCGATGCCGGCGGAGTCGTTTCCGATCCGCACGGCATCGAGCTTCGCGAACGAGCGAAAGCGGCAAGCCTTGCGGACCCGGCCCCGGTGCTGCAAGCGATCGCCGCACTCGATGACGAGGAAATGAGCTTACTGCGAAATCCCGCAAACCTTGCCGACGCCGGGAAGGCAGCGGCCGGAAGAGAGCTGCTCGCGCACGTTGCCGACGTGTTCGATCGCGCCGCGCCGCAATAATCGTGGCCCTGTCGCTCGGGTCGTTCATCGGTAAGATCTCGAGAAAAGGAGGGGGTGCTTGAACAAACTCTTGATGATCGCCGGTGGCGTAACCGCCGTCTATAATTTCGTTACGTTGATCGTATCGCAAATCGTCGAGTGGATTAACACGATGCTTAATCGCGCCGTTCTGGTTCGACGTGCTCAAGCAGATCGTTCCGGTGCGATTAATTGGTTCGAAGCCGGATTCGGCAGCTTCTGAAAAGGAGACAAGCAGGCCATCGTTCCGCGTCTTAAGGAAACTTCGAGCACGGCAGCAAGCACGAGCTCATAAACAGTAAACCCAATTTGCGATCGCGCGCTTGGACGCTATTGCGCTTCGAGTAGCCGAGGGCTAGGGCCGCTACCACGTTGAACCGAACGTTCGCGCTGGCGACGATCTGGAAAGCCGAGCGACGCTCAAGCATGGCGCCGAGAGGCCGACGTTATGAACGCCCGCCAAATGCCGGCGAGGAAAGCCGGCGCGACTTTATTCAGTTTCGCGCGGCTCACGAGCGGGCTCTATCGCGACGGTGCCCGGTCGCGCCAAGGAGTATCATGCGAATCATCGTTACCGGCGGAGCCGGCTTCATCGGATCACACATCGTCGACGGCTATCTAGCCGCCGGCCACGACGTCGCGGTCGTCGACAATTTCTGGTCACATGGCGGCGGCCGGCGCGAGAACGTCGACCCGCGCGCGCTACTCGTCGAAGCGGACATCCGCGACGCCTCGCTCGAGAAGCTCTTCACCGATTTTAAGCCGGATATCGTGAGCCATCACGCAGCCCAGCACAGCGTCGCGATCAGCTCGCGCGATCCGCAGTTCGACGCGCAGATCAACGTTTTGGGACTTCTCAACGTGCTCGAACAAAGCGTCAAAAGCGGCGTGAAGAAAGTGCTGTTCGCCTCCAGCGGCGCGACCTTCGGCGAACCGGAACGCCTGCCGATCACGGAAGAAACTCCGCAACGTCCCG
>CAXTIY010000503.1:0-2210 GCA_964244215.1 uncultured bacterium | reverse complement strand
GCTGCGACGAACCGTCCGTCGGCAAGCGCGTTCGGAAGAAAGATCGACGTAGATACGGCGACCGATCCCGCTTTGGACAGGAGTCGTGCCAAAAGTCGTCTTTATGCGAACATCGCGGAGCCGGCATCTGTATGGTCATCGATACGATGAATGGAATAAATCGACTCGTGGCGCGTTATCAAAACGAATCCGTTACCGTCGCACGCGACGACGATATTAAACGCACGCCTGCAGCGATCCGCCGCCGATCGCGAGCGCGCCCGCGATCGTCTTTCCCTTAGATGTGGCGATCACGTTGCGAACGACGTTCGGATCTTTGTAATGGCCGCGGCGCGTTTGTCCACTACTCGTCTTCGCGTGCTGACGGTTACGGCGCGCGGCTTCGCCGCCGCTTTGGTGCGTGCTGCAGTCGGCCAAGCGGCAGCGTTCGAGGGCACCTTATCGTCGACTTACGAGAAGGGCGTCGGAACCAGCCAACGCGCGTTCGGCAGCGCGTTGAAAGGATAAGAGTGGCTGCGGCAAGATGGCGCGTATCGGCATGGGATCACCGTCCAAATCGGTCTTCAAGCTATCGACGAGGCCCTTCATCGCGCCATGGGGGAGCTTTCCCATGCGCTCGATCAGCGGGGCCGCTGCACCCATGAGCGCAAGCGGGATCTGGATCTTGATAGGATGGCGCCGGCCCAGAAGATCAGCGATGCCGTCGATCATTTGATTCGTCGACAGGACGTCGTCGCTGCCCACGTCATAGCGTTGACCGTAGGCGCGAGAGTCGCCGAGCACGCCGTCGAGATAGTAGATCAGGTCATCGATCGCGATGGTCCGCATTTTCGGGCGATCACCGCCCAAAGTTACGGCGATCCGACGCTTGGCATTGCTCACCATCGTATCGAAACCGTTTCCGCCCGAGCCAACAATCATCCCCGGCCGGATTACCGTTGCATCGAGTTCGCTGCGCAACAAAGCCTGTTCGGTTTGCCAACGCTCGCGGAGCCACTCGCTCGACGCATCGGGCGACGTCCCAAGCGACGTGACGTACACCAGTCGGCGCACGCCATGCGAGCGGCATGCGTTTATGACGTTCTGCAGTCCCGTCATTTCGACATCCATGAATCTCGGCTGTGCGTCGCTCGTCCGCTGAGGCGAAAGCGTGTGGATTGAAACGTATACCGCCTCGCTTGATTCGACGGCTCGCTGCACCGATGAGAGATCGGCAATGTCGCCCTCGACAATCTCGCAGCCGGCGTTCGCAAGATCTTGAAGGCGCGCCGGTTTCCGCGCCAGCGCGCGAATCGCAGAGCCTCGAGCAAGGAAAGCTTTGGCTAGATGTCTGCCGACGAAGCCTGACGCACCGATAACCAGGATCGGTTTCATAGTGCCGGGCCGAGGACCCATTGAAGCAGCGCAGATTGCTTGGCTTTGACCGTGGGAGTCTCCAGATGGACGCTGCCGCCCAGCCTGCACCATCCAGACTGGACGGTGCAGGGCGGATGATATACTCTGACCGTGCAAAAAGCAAGCCTCTCGGCATCGTCGTACGTCGTTTTCGGCCTGCTGGCGTTGCATGGTCCCGCCACATCGTATGAGCTCATGCGGCGTGTCGAAACGTCGGTTGGACACTTCTGGGCATTTCCGCGCTCGCAACTGTATGCCGAGCCGGACCGCTTGGTGCGCTACGGTTACCTGACGGAGAAACGCGAACGCGATGGCCGGCGGCGCCGCGTTTTTGCTCTGACGAAAGGCGGTCGTGCCGCGTTGGAAGCGTGGCTCGGCTCCCCAACTCGCGAGCACATCGAACTGCGCGATCCAGGCCTCCTCAAGCTATTCTTTATGCCGCTCGTTGGAGAGGAAGATGTCGTCGCGCTCGCACGCGAGCAGGCGGCGCTGCACCGCCAACGTCTCGATGAATTCGAACGCATCGCCGCTGAGCTAACTACAGAATACGGGCCTTTTCCGCATGCGACGCCGCTGCACATGGGATTGCTGTACGAACGCATGTGCCAGGACTTTTGGGAGCAGTTCATCGGCCGCACGAGAACCGTAGATTGAAACCGGTCTTGTCGGTACCGCAGTAGTGTAGGCGCCGGCGCCGGTTGAGCGCTCCGCAAACGCGCTCACGTTCACCGTATGTCGACGAGTTTCGCGACATCCGGCACCGGCCTCGTATACCGGCCCGATGTCGTAGAGCTTCGCGATGTCCGCGGGTCCGT
>CAXTIY010000502.1:0-2215 GCA_964244215.1 uncultured bacterium | reverse complement strand
GGTGTAGGCGCTACCGGCGATCGGGACCATCGAGGCGAGTTCCGCATAGCAAAGAGAAACGAAGACGCATGCGAGCCCCGATAACAAGAACGATCCGATGACGCCCGGGCCCGCCTCGAGCGTGCCCACGCCGATCGTCGCGAAGATGCCGCCGAGCATCGTACCGAGGCCGATGCACATGAGGCCGGGGGTGCCGAGTACGCGCCGTAACGCGGGGCCGCCGGAGGTGCGGTCGCTCTCGACCGGCTGCCGGGCGAGCAGCCGGCTCGCGAGCCCCATTACGCGCGCATCGCCGCGAAATCGATCACGCGCGGATGCAAATCCATGCGCGCGAGCGAGTCCGCGTAATCCTCCGGCGTCACGTCGTCCCAGCGTTTGCCGAGCGAGGCGAGGAGCGCCGCTTCGATAACGTTCGTGCCGAACGACCGGCCACCGAAATCCGGCGTCGTCGTGACGAGCCGCGCGACACCGCGCGCGCGGAGTTCTTCGATATCGCGCTCGGTCACCGTGTTCGTCAACACGAGCTTACCGTCGAGTCGATCCGGCATAAACTGTCGCATGAAATGGAAATCACCGGCGATGATATCGGCCTCCGCATAGTACTCGGGGTATTTCGGCTGAGGCGGCCGGTCTTGCTTTTTGCCGGTGGGATAAAAGAATTGGAACGGTAGCTTACAGGCGTCGGGAAGATAGCGTTCCGCGAGCGCTTCGAACTCGGCGAGTCCCCGCACCGGCTTATCGAGATCGAGCGCGAAAATAAAATCGCCGAAGAGCACGTCCGCGCCGAAATCGACGAAGGCTTGCGCCATGCCGAAGCGATCGAGCGCGCTCACCATCAGCACCTTCGCTCCGGCGAGCGGCACGTGCAGTTCATCTCGCAGATAACGGACGGCTTCGCGTTCGAGCGTGTTCTTGAGGCCGCTGCCGTCGACCACGGGCGTTTTCGATACGGCGCCGAGCAGCCGCAGGCCGTCGCGCAGCGCGAAGCGTTTCTTGCCCGCATAGAGATAGACGTCGATGCCGCCGAGGCCGAGCGCATCGACCGTGCCGTCGAGTTCGCGTAATTTCGCGGTCGCACGCTCGATCGAACCGTCCGTGCCGATGCGTTCGAGTTCGAAGCGTTCGCCGAGGAACTCGACGCTCGCGCGATGATCGCGCGACGCCGAACCGAGTGAAACCGAAACGACGCGTTTCACGAAACGCTCCCGAATTCGCGCGCGCGCCGCCGCGCGGCCGCCGCTTTCATCGCCGCAATTTCCGCGGGCGAAATCGCTTTATCGAAAGCGCGCATCGTCGCGAATTCGAAACCCGCGTCGCGCGCGAGTGCATCGATCTCGCGTACTTTTTCGAGATCGATGCCGCGCCCGAGCGTGTAGTGTTCGCGCCGCTCGTTGAGCGCGAGCACCATCGTTTCCGACATACACGCGAGGGCCGTGCCCGGCGGCAAGCCGAGGTCGAAATCGCGTCCGGGCTCGCGCACGCGTTCGAAGCGCGGCGTGCCGGGCACGCGCATATTTCCCCCTTCGATCACGAGCACATCCGGCCGTTCAACGGAGACGCGCCGGCCCACGTCGTGGGGCAACGAGAGTTCGCAAACGACGGCGCCGGTCCGCAAGTCTGCGGGTTCGATCAGCTCTTGCGTCGAGGTGGTCGCCGTCAAGAGAACATCGCCACGCGGCACGGCTTCGCGCACGTCGGTAGAAATCGATAGTTCGCAGGCGACCCGTTCCCGCAGCGACGCGACGAGCTTCTCTAGCCGCGTGCGATTACGCGCGACCAGTACCACGTGCCGGACGTGCGGCGCGAGCAATTCGACGCACGCCGAACCGATGGAGCCCGTCGCGCCGACCACGACCGCGGTCGCGGCGGCGAGCGGAAGCTCCATTTCCGCGGCGCCGCGCAGCAGGCTCGCGACGCCGGCCGCGATCGTGAGCGAGTTGCCCGTGGTGACCGGGATCGGCGAGCGCTCGGCGAGCGTGATGCCCGCGTCGCCGACGACGCCCGTAAAAGCACCGAGCCCCACGATCTCCGCGCCGAGCTCGACCCCGATGTCGATCGCGGAAAGGACCTTCGCATACACCGTCTCGCGCGGTAACGCGAGCATCGGTTCGGGCATGAAATTTGCGGCGATGAACCAGCCTTCGGTTTCGCGGCCGTCGGGGGTTCGGACGCCCGTTACGTGAACTGCGGCGTAGGCCGGCATCCATTCCATGAT
>CAXTIY010000501.1:0-2216 GCA_964244215.1 uncultured bacterium | reverse complement strand
CAGCGGGATGGTCGGCAGCGGATTGGCCAGCAGCGCGTCCAGGTGGCGCGCCAGCGCCTCGCGGAACGGCGCCGGCTGCGCGCCGGGATAGGCCGCCTGCCAATCCAGCGTCATCCATTCGCGCACCAGCCCGCGGTCCAGCGGCCCGGCGCGGCCGAGCATCAGATAGACCCGCGTCGCCTCGTACACGAAGTCCGGCCGGTTCAGGTTGCCGCGGATCTGCGCCTCCAGCCGCCAGATCAGCCGCGGCAGCAGCACGCGCTCCAGGATCGTCAGCGCCAGGGCGACCAGAACGCACCGGCCAGTGAAGCTGGTCGCCACGTCGCACAGCCAGTCGTTGATCAGATAGTCGAGTGCGCGGGCGACGCGATCGTCCATCCATCGTAGGGTCCGTAAATCCAAACCGGGTTAATCGTGAAAAAACCGCCGAGAAATGCGAGTACGGCGAACGTCGCGCTCATGAGTGCGATCGACTTAAGCGCGTAGCGCGGCCAGACGGACGAGCCGACGACGTTCTCTTCGGTGCGTCCGGGGCCGGCGAATTGCGTGTGATGCTGGCGCCACACCATGCCGAGATGGGTCGCGATCGCGCCCGCGAGCAAGAGCGGTATTACCCAAACGTGTAAGATGTAGAGCCGCGGGGTCGTCGCGTCGGCGGGAAAGGTCCCGCCGAAGAATCCGAACGCGAACCACGTGCCGACGATCGGAATCGATTGCGCGACCGAATACGCGATGCGTAAACCCGCCCCCGAAAGCAGATCCCCCGGTAACGAATAGCCGCAGAAGCCTTCGCCGATCGCGAGCAACAAGAGCGTCATGCCCACGAACCAATTGAGCTCGCGCGGCCTGCGAAAGGCTCCCGTGAAGAAGATGCGCATGAGGTGAAAGACGACCGCGCCGATGAAGACGAGCGCGGCCCAGTGGTGCGTCTGCCGCACGAGCAGGCCGAGCTTGGTCGAAAACGAGATGTCGAGCACCGAGGCGTACGACGCGGGCACCGAGCGTCCCGCAAGCGACGCGTACGGTCCGTGATAGATCGTCTGCGCGTTCGAATCGTTGAACAAAAACGCGAGGTACGTTCCCGTCAGCAGCAACGCGACGAACGCATAGACGCAAATTTCTCCGAGCATGAAAGCCCAGTGATCCGGAAAGACTTTCACGAGCGCCGCGCGCAGAAACCCCGACGACCCGAGCCGATCGTCGAAAAACGTGACGACCCGCCGGACGATCACGCGCGCTCCCAATACCCCGGGCCGATAGGCTCTGGAAAATCGCCGAGCGCTTCGAGCGTACCGTCCTCCGCGATCGCGATCGGTAATTGCGGGAGCCCTCGCGCGGCCGGTCCGAAGATGCGCTTGCCGCCCGTCAGCACGTCGAACGTCGACTGGTGGCAGGGGCAAAACAATTCGCGCGCCGCGGCGCGGTACAGCGCGACCGGACAACCCGCATGCGTGCACACTTTCGAGAAGGCGAGCAGCCCTTGCGGACTCCCGGCGGCTCGCTCGGCGGGTAATTGCAATTCGGTCATGGGCACGCGCACGAGCACCGTCGCGTCGTTCGTCATCGCGTTCGCGTGTTCGGGGCCGACGTTGCCTTCGGGAAACACCGTTATGACGGAATTGATATCGAGGTCGCTCGCGCGTACGAGCGTGCCGTCCTCGCGCACCAGGCGCGAACCGCGCCGCCACGACGTCCGCCGCAGATCGCTTATTTTCGCATCTTTGGGTGCGAAGGAACGTAAGGGAAAGAGCAACGCGAAACCGAGCGTCCCGACGGCACCCGCGAGAATACCCACGAGCCACGGGCGCCGGCCGACGACTTCGCGCGTGCCCTCGATCAGGACGTTTGCGACGGCGTCGTTCTTGGCCACCGCCGAGGGCAGCGAACCGCGCTCCTCGGTCGTTTCGCGGCGCGGCAGCAGCTGATGTTCCCATACGACCATCGCCGCGGCGAGCGTTCCGAGCGCGATTGCGACGAGCGCAGCACACAGCTGCGTTTGCGCGCTCGTCGCGTAAACGATCGCGAAAGCGGCGCTGCAGAGGATCGTAAGACCGAGCAGGCTCGCGACGAGCGCTTCTTTCGCGTTCACGTGGTGCCGCTCGCGCGGAACAGGCCGTCAGCGCACGACATAGATCGAGCCCCAAATCAGTAGCCAGATGATAAAGACGAAGTGCCAGAAGAAGCCGATCGCCTCGGCGCCCGCGCGGCGGTCGCGT
>CAXTIY010000500.1:0-2245 GCA_964244215.1 uncultured bacterium | reverse complement strand
GGAGAGCGGAGCTCGATCCGCGCTCGGCGGATCGTCCGGAAGGTTTGACGATTTGCCGGATGACGAACGCCGACATCCGCGTCGTCATGCGCATCGAAGCGCTTTCGTTCACCACATCGTGGCCGACGAGCGCCTTTCAAAGCGAGCTCAACGATAATAAGCTCGCGCATTATTTCGTGGGCCGCATTCCACGCGGCGACATCGTCGTTTACGGCGGCATTTGGGCGATTCTCGAAGATTCGCACGTGACGACGATCGCCGTGCATCCCGATTGGCGCGGCAAACGCTACGGCGAAGAGATGCTCGTGCATCTGCTGCACGAAGCGATCGAGCGCGGCGCTTCGTGGATTACGCTCGAAGCGCGCGAATCCAATACGATCGCGCAAAGCCTCTATCGCAAATACGGCTTCACGACCGTCTCGACGCGGCGCGCCTACTACAGCGACAACGGTGAAAACGCGGTCGTAATGTGGGCGGGTAATCTGCGCGGCGAACTGTACCGCAACCGGCTCGCGATGCTCGAAACCGAACTCGCCGGCCACATCGCAGGCAGACGCTGAACTTCGTCTCGCTCGCTCGCCAAGTCCGCGCGCATCTCGAGCAAGATCATCGTTTCGCCCATAGCGTGCGCGTCGCTCGCTTGGCAGACCGTTTGGCGCAACGACACGGCGAAGACTCGCGGCGCGCGCGCCTCGCCGGGCTCTTACACGATCTCGCGCGCCTCTATCCCGCAGAACGGCTCACGCACGAGTGCGAGCGGCGCGGCTTGCCGATCGGCGCCTTCGAACGGCGCCATCCGATCGTATTGCATGCGCCACTCGGCGCGGAACTCGCACGCGAACTGTTCGCCGTCGACGATGCGGCCGTTCTCTCGGCAATTCGTAAGCATACGCTCGCCTCGCCCGGCATGACCCGGCTCGACACGATCGTTTATATTGCAGACGGCGTCGAACCCGGCCGCGACTTTTCGGATCGAGCGGCCTTCGAGGCGCTCGCGTTTCGCGATCTCGATGCGGCGATGGCAGCCATCGTCCGCTCGTCGCTTCGTTACCTCGAAGGGCGCGGGCTCGAAGCCGCGCCTCAAACTCGTGCGGCCCTCGCGGCCTTCGAAGCTCTCGAAAGGAGCCCGCTCTCTGCCTGACCTCCTCGATATCGTTCGCGAAGCCGCGCTCGATAAAAAAGCCGAAGACGTGCTCGTGCTGCCGCTCGAAGGCCGCACGATCGTCGCCGACGCGTTCGTCATCGCGACGGGGCGTTCGAAGATTCAAACGCGTTCGATCGCGGACGCCGTCACCGAAGCCGCACGCGACGGCGGTTTTTACGTCGCCAGAACGGAAGGTTACACGGAGGGCGGCTGGATATTGATCGATCTCGGACCCATCGTCGTCCACGTTTTCACGCCGGACCAGCGCGCTTTCTACAATCTCGAGCGCCTATGGGGCGCTCCCGAAGCGCGCCAAGCCCGCTCGTCGTGAAACCACGCACAAAAAGCCAGCGTGCGCTCCGTGAAAACCTCAAGAAAGCCGGCATCTGGGTTTTTCTCGTCATCTTCGTCGCGAGCGTGGTCGGGGTCGCGGTAGTTACCGTCTCTCATTAAGCGCGAGGAGCGGAAACAAACCGGCCGGGCCCGGGTAAGAAGTGGTGTGATCAAACAAACGCCCGCGAAATTTACTAGCGCCCTCGTCGCGCTCGTGGCACTCGTCGTGTCGTTCGCGTTGCCCGCGTTCGCACGGTCGAGCTACGTTGTGGACGACGGGCACCTCTTCAGCCCCGCGACCGTTTCGAGCCTCAACTCGACGATCGGCGCCTTTACCTCGCAGACCGGCAAAGAAGTCGTCGTCGTGACGGTCCCGTCGCTCGACGGCGCCACGCCGCAAGCGGCCGCCGAAAAAGCGTTCGCGCAACAGAATGTGAACGGCGTCCTCGTTTACCTCTCGAAAGCGGAGAAGAAGCAAGGCGTCATCCCGGATCGCGCGGCGGCCGCGTTCTTCCCGTCAGGCGAGATCGATACGATCCGGCAAGCCATGCGCGGCTACTTCCGCACGGGCGACTACGATACGGGTATAACGACCGGCGTCAACTTGATTCTCGATCAATATCGCAGTCATATACGTACGGGCGGCGGCTCCGCCGTCAAACACCAACAACTCGCTCCGAGTACCTCAACTCAATCGTTTGGAGGAGGCATGTCTCTCTTGTGGCTCATCCTTATCCTGGTCGCGGGCTTCCTGATTATCCGCGCGAT
>CAXTIY010000499.1:0-2254 GCA_964244215.1 uncultured bacterium | reverse complement strand
GACGGCGCGCAGTTCGGGCTTGGCTCCGCGGCCATCTCGCTGCAAACCTTCGGCTTTAACGGGTCCTCCGAGCGGAGCCGATCGAAGTTTATCGATTTTTGCCAGAATGAGCCGCCTCACGTTATCCTCGACCTCTCCCGGAAACAATAGTAGGTATGAAGCTTTCACATCTTGGCTCGAGCGCGCTCGCGGCACTTCTCGCTCTCGGCGCCTTAACCCAAACGCAAACGGCAGCCAAGGCCGACACCGCATCCACCGTTGCGATCGCGGCCGGAGCCGCCGCGATCGTCGGCGCCTTGCTCTACGACGGCAATCAGCAGCCGTACTACGTGCGCAACAATCGGCATTACTATGTTTCGCAGAGCGAAGCGAATTACTATCGCGGACACCATCGCTCCGTACAACGCAACGTTTACGTCGCGCAGCCCGTTATCAACAATCAGTATCGCGGTAATTCCCACGGCAACGGTCATGGCAACGCTTATGGAAACGGTCACGGGCAAGGCCAGCACGGCGACCACGACCACAACCACCGCTAGGCCTTCGCGGGACGCCCGCTGCCGACCGCGAACTAACTCCGGTCGTGCAGATCCGTAAACAGTTCCGGTTCGAGGCGGCGCACGTCTTGCCGCATCATCCCGGCAAGTGCGGACGCCTTCACGGACATTCGTATCGCCTGGACGTTGCCGTAGCCGGGCCGCTCCAAAGGCAAGGTCCCGCGCAGGGCATGGTCGTCGATTTCGACGCTCTCTCTGCCGTCGTGAAGCCGCTCGTGATCGAACGCCTAGATCACGCGTCCCTCAACGACGTCTTGCCCAATCCGACGGCCGAGCATATCGCGCTCTGGATCTGGCAAGAACTCGCGCCGCAACTGCCGGAGCTCGACGAAGTGGTCGTTTGGGAAACGGCGACCGCTTGCGCGGTGGTACGGAGCGAAGATGCTCGCCCTCGCTGAGATCTTCTATAGCGTTCAAGGCGAGGGCGCGTGGACGGGCACGCCTGCCGTATTCGTCCGGCTCGCCGGCTGCAATCTCAACTGCAGATTTTGCGATACGGATTTTAGCGTAAAAGCTTTTGCGAGCGTTACCGACGTCGTGGCGCGCGTGCGCGAAGCGGGCGGTACGTGCCCGATGGTCGTGCTCACCGGCGGCGAACCGCTCGCGCAAGCCGAGAGCAGCACGCTCATCGACGCATTGCGCGCCGACGGCCGACGGGTCCATATTGAATCCAACGGTTCGATCGCGGTCGACTTACCGTCCGACGTGTGGCTGACGGTCTCGCCGAAAGAGCGGTTGCATCCCGCAATGGCCGCCCGCGCGAACGAAGTGAAGTTGATCGTCGACGGCCGCGTGCCGGGCGAGTGGCTCGCGGCGTTCGGCACCCGAACGCTGCCGACGTTTCTGCAACCCGAGGGCAATAAGCCTCGCAATATCGCGCTCGCGATCGAAGCGGCAAAAGCCGAGCCGGCACGGTATCGGCTCGGGCTGCAAACGCACAAGTTTATCGGCGTCCGCTAATGATTCTCGTCGTGTGCGCGCTCTTGCCGGAGCTTCGTTATTTCGAGCCGCGCGAGGGCGTCGAAATCTTCGGCTGCGGCGTGGGTCCCGTGGAAGCCGCGGCCGAGACGGCTCGTAAGCTTGCGGAACGGCGTTACGACGCCGTCATCAACGCAGGCATCGCTGGCGCCTTTCGAGAGCGCGCCCGTATCGGCGACGCCGTCTTGATTCGCGAAGAGACGCTCGCCGAGCTCGGCCTCGAGGGAGGCGGCGCGTTGTCGTTGCCGGGCGGGGCGAAGCTCGTCGAACGATGCGAAGCAGGCGCAGCGCTATTCGCGCAGGCGAGCTCGAGCGGCCTCGTTACCGGATGCGGCTTGACCGTCGCCCAGATTACGACGACGGATGCGACCGCGCGCCGCTTGCGCGAACGCTACGCAGCCGACGTCGAATCGATGGAAGGCTTCTCGGTCTTGCGCGCTGCGGCGCTCGCGCACACGCCCGCAATCGAGGTACGCGGAATTTCCAATTACGTGGGCGATCGAGCCGCCTCGGAATGGAATTTCGAAGCGGGTGCGCGCGCCGCCGCAGCGGGACTCGTTGCCGTACTCGACCGTCTGACCGTACACGCATGAACGCATCGCAGGAAGCACTGACCCTCGCCTATTCGCCTTGCCCGAACGACACATTTATCTTCGCCGCCTGGACGCGCGGTCTGCTGCCCAATGCGCCGCCCGTTAAGGTCGCACTCGACGACGTCG
>CAXTIY010000498.1:0-2271 GCA_964244215.1 uncultured bacterium | reverse complement strand
GGCGGCGACCGCGAGCGTGAGCGTGAGCGCGACGTCGCTGCCACTTACCCCGACCGTCCGAAGCGGCGTCGCCTCTACGTCGCCCGAGACGGCGCCATTGGCGCCGCCCAGAATCGCAGGTGGCAGCTGCGGATTCGCGCAGCCGAGGGCAGCCGGTTTGAGCCCGCTTGCCGTACCGGCACTCGCCCCGCCGCCGACGACCGCAAGCAATAAGCCGAACGCAACCCCGAACACCGTGCAAAGCTGCAACGCACGTCACGCCGGTTCCCGTCCCGCGCTGCCGATAAGACGGCATGCGTACTCGTTCGTTTCCGACCGTGTCCTCAATTGCAACGCTCGCGCTGCTCGTGGCGTGCGTCCTCCCGAGCGCTGCCGCCGTTAAAGTCGCCGCCGTGCCGTCCGTTCAAAGCGACGCCGCGCGCACGCGGCTGCGCCTGATGATCGACGACGCGAAGGCGGAAGTCACGCTCGCCGCAAGCACCCGTTCCGGGCTCGTGCAATCGGCTTCCGACGCGCAAGCGCAGCTCGCGACCTCGAGCGCAAAAGCGATCGCGGCGCAAGCAGCATCGGCGCGACTCAACGCCGTCGCCAAGGACTTACGCCGGCAAGCCTATGCGATCTCGGATATGCCGGGGCTCAGCGCCGAGCAAAATCATAAATCGGTCGCTGCCATGGAAGCGGCGGACGCCGCGGAAACCGACGCCCGCGTCGCGCAGTTCGCCGTCGCGACGACCGCGGCGACGACGGCTCACGATCGCGTCACCCTCGACACGCTCTCGATGCAGCTTACGGTTCTCGACGCTCGTATCGATGCGTGCAATCGTTTGCTCAAACTCAACGGCGCCGCGCTGTCAGACGACAAAGCCTCGCAGCGCTGACGTTACCCTTCCAGCGGCTCCACGTCGTACCAACTGCGCCCCGTTTTCAAAGTTACTTCCAGCGGCACGTCGAGCGCTACGGCCTGCTCCATCTCCGTCTTAACGATCGACGCGACGCGCGCCACGTCGGACTCGGCGAGTTCGAAGATCAACTCGTCGTGTATCTGCAAGAGCATCTGGGCATCGACGCCCGCTTTGCCGAGCGCATCGTCGATGCGAACCATCGCGAGTTTCATAAGATCGGCCGCGCTGCCTTGCATCGGGGCATTGGTCGCTTCACGTTCGGCAGCCGCCCGCAACATGTAATTGTGCGAGCGCAGGTCGGGCATGTAACGGCGCCGTCCGAGCAACGTTACGACGTACCCATGCTCGCGGCCGAAATCGAGATTACGTTCGATCCAGCCGCGCACTTCGGGAAAGCGTGCGAAGTACGCTTCGGTCATCGCACGCGCTTCGCCGCGTTCGATCTCTAGCCGCTGCGCGAGCCCGAACTCCGACATGCCGTAAAGCAGACCAAAATTCACGGACTTCGCGATGCGGCGCTGATTCGGCGTAACCGTGTCGGCGGACGCAACGGCGAAGATACCGCGCGCCGTCACGTCGTGAATGTCGTCGCCGCGCCGAAAGGCGTCGCGCATCGCGGCGTCGCCCGAAAGGTGCGCCATGATTCGCAATTCGATTTGCGAATAGTCGGCGGCGAGTAACCTGCGCTCCGCGCTCGGCGCGACGAAGGCGCGCCGAATACGCCGCCCGAGTTCGGTGCGCACCGGCACGTTCTGCAAATTCGGATTCGTCGAAGATAGCCGCCCCGTGGCGGTCGTCGTCTGATTGAACACGGTGCGCAAACGGCCGTCGGCGCCGGCGAGCTTCGGAATAACGTCGATGTACGTATTCTTAAGCTTCGTAACTTCGCGGTATTCGAGCACGGCTGCGACGATTTCGTAATCGCGCGCGAGCGGTTGCAGCACTTCGATGCCCGTCGCCCAACCGGTTTTCGTGCGGCCACCGCTCGGCAACGCGAGTTTTTCGAAGAGCACCGTACCGAGCTGCTGCGGAGAACCGATGTTGAACGTTTCGTCCGCGAGCGCGTAGATCTGCGCTTGTAGCCGGGCGACCGACGCTTCCACTTCGGCCGCGAGTTCATCGAGGGCGCCCGCGTCGACCGCGATGCCCGTCGCTTCAAGGCGTGCGAGCACGCGAGCGAGCGGTAATTCGACGTCGGTGTAGAGCGCGAGTTGCTCGCGGTGCGCGAGGTGATCGAGCACGACGGGTTGCAGCCGCAGCACCGCGTCCGCATACGCCGCGGCCTCGGGCGGCAGCCGTAAAGCGAGGTACTCGCCCGCCGCATCTTCGAGCAAAGCGTAGCTTCGTGCCGGGTTGAGCAGATGCGCCG
>CAXTIY010000497.1:0-2281 GCA_964244215.1 uncultured bacterium | reverse complement strand
GTCACAAATATCGATAACCCGGCCAAGCTGCCCGCGCGTGACAAGATTTCGCTGATGGAAGAGCCGTACGTAAAAGCGACGGTCATCACGCCGCCCGAATACGTCGGCGCGATCATGGAACTCACGCAAAATCGACGCGGCACGCTCATAAACATGGAATATCTCGTCGACGGACGCGTCATCCTCACGTACGAGATGCCGCTCATCGAAGTGATCATCGACTATTTCGACCGGCTCAAATCCAGTACGAAGGGTTATGCCTCGCTCGATTACGAGCTCATCGGCTATCGCGAAGGCGATCTCGTCAAACTCGAGATCTTGCTGAACGCGGAGCCCGTCGATGCGCTGTCGTCGATCGTCGCGCGCGATAAGGCGGCACTGCGCGGGCGTGGCCTTACCGAGAAGCTCAAAGAGCTGATTCCGCGGCAGATGTTCGACGTACCGATCCAAGCCACCATCGGCGGAAAAGTCGTCGCCCGCGAAACCGTCAGCGCGATGCGCAAAAACGTCCTTGCGAAGTGCTACGGCGGCGATATCTCGCGCAAACGCAAATTACTCGAGAAGCAGAAGGTCGGTAAAGAGCGTATGAAGCGCGTCGGCCGCGTCGACCTGCCGCAAGAGGCGTTCATGGCGGTCCTACGGCTCGACGAAGACTAACGTCCCCGGCGGCCGCGGGTGAGGCGAGAAAAAGGCCGAGCGCTACGCGAGCGCCCGGCCGAAATACGGAGCTGGAGTTACGACTTGGCCGCCCAAGCGACGCAGTAGCCACCAGGAGCGATCGAGCCCTCGACGATTTGGCAACCACCCTTGGCCGCGTTCTTTGCGATCTTCGCAGGCATGAAGAAGCGACACTGCGAGCAGAGTTTACCGTTCGGCGACTTGTCCACGTACTGCACGGCCGACTTCGCCGACTTGCTCGCGGCATCGGTTTCGGTTTGCAGTGTGGCGAGTGCCCCGATGACGATCGGAGCCATCGCCAGCTTCGCTAGAACGTCACCACGGGTGAACTTCTTATTATCTTCCACGGATTTCTTCGACCTCAAAATGACGAGTGTGTGGGAGCAAGCTCCACGGCATACAGACGAATTTTTCGTGCAAGACGTTTCGCGATTCATTCAATTAGGTGAAACTAATTTTTTGTTAGGCTCGACTAATTAACGTCGTTCGTTGCAGGCGCTTCCTGCGCTGAAGTTTGCGGCCGTAATCCTGCCGGGATTCTCGACTTGCGTTTGTAAACGGCGCTCGGTTCTCCGAATCGGTGTTCAGCCTGAAACGCATCCGAGCCTTAGGGACATTTTTTGTGGAGATGTCGCAAAACTCGCTCCGAAGCTCGACGATGTACAGCCACGTGCAAGAAGTACAGTATTGAAGTAAGCCGGGGAAGCACAAGCGCTCTCCAGACGGTCGCGCGGCGAGAAAATTTCGGACGCCCAGCTTCGCGAGATGCGCCCATACGTCATGCATAGGTGCTCCGGATGTTGCGTTGAGAATCGCTTCGATGCACTGCGTGCGAGTGCAGTGCGATAAAAGTGCGTTCGGCACGGATCGATTCACGCTGAAGGGTTTGCCGAGATGCAAGTATGCGCCCCTCCGAATGGGGGAGACGACGCAGATGCGCGCGCGTGCTGCCCGGATGCGCCGAGCTTAGAGAGAGCGATGTCGGGAATGCGTAAGTCCTCCCTCTCGCACGTCGCTCAAATCTACCGAACGCAAGGCTTTGTGTGCGAACAGTGGACAACGCGCGGCACCCTTGCTTCGTCGCTTGTCTAATGCGCCGACGCTCTTCGCACGTTAAAGTGACGCATCGAATTCCGTCATCAGAGGGGGGTCTTTGTTTTATTTAGCGGACGCTAACCCGTATCTTCCGGCGCCGAGTTACGTCAACTCGGGCGATACGGCATGGCAGCTGACCTCGGCGACGCTCGTCGGTCTCATGAGTTTACCGGCGCTCGCAATTCTGTACGGCGGTCTCGTCAAGAAGAAGTGGGCGCTCAACTCGGTCGTCATGTGCTTTTATGCGTTCGCGGCCGTGCTCGTCGTGTGGATGCTGTGGGGCTATCAGATGGCGTTCGGTCATCCGGTACCCGGAGCTCTAGCAAATTATTTCGGGGTTCCCGGCCCCTCGCTCGGTGCCGATGTGGAGATGAGCCAAGCCTCGATCCCGCTCGCTGCGGCCGCCATGCCGCCGATGCGCTTTTCCGGGTCCACGCTTATCTACTTCCAGTTCGTATTCGCGGCGATCACGCCGCTGCTTATCGCGGGCTCCGTGCTCGGCCGGATG
>CAXTIY010000496.1:0-2285 GCA_964244215.1 uncultured bacterium | reverse complement strand
GTGAAGTCGCCCCACCAACCGGTCGACGTGGTCCACAAGCCGAAACCGACTTCACTTACGGCGATCTCGGTATTCGGATAGGTGCGATATTTCATTGTGGTACGATGCCTCCGACGCGCGATTCCATGGCCATAGTAGAGCGATCTTCGATACGCTCGCGGTGACTCCGGTCGACCGGCGCGCGGCGAATCGGAACCGTCCGGGACGCGGGGTCGTCCGAACGGCGGAATGCGATGCGGGACGGAGCCCAAGATGGTTATTGCGCAGCTTCGGGAGTTCGCCGGCCGAGCGGTCTGCCTGCGCCTCGACGACGGTAGCGAGCACCGGGGTACCCTGCGGACGGAACTGTTGACGGATCGTTCGATCTCGGTCTATATTGCGGCGGAATCGGGCGAAGGCGCGACCGTCTATATCGACCAAATCACGGAGATCGCACTCCAAAACTAAGGGGCCATTATCTCGTGAGCGAGCGGGCGAACGACGGTGAGTTGCTCGGGGCGTTCGAACGCGCCGCTCGCTGGATCGACGATTATTACCGCGAGCCCTACCGCTTCCCGGTTCTTTCGGCTGCGCTACCCGGCGACGTGCGCCGGGCGCTTCCGGAGCAGGCTCCGGAGCGCGGCGAATCGCTCGACCGGATCATGGACGATTTCGAGCGGATCGTCGTACCGGGCATCACGCACTGGAATCACCCGCGATTCTTCGCGTATTTCGGCATTAGTGCGACACCCGCCGCCGTTATAGCCGAGGCGCTGGTCGCGGCGCTCGACGTGAACGCCATGCTCTGGCGCACGTCGCCCGCGGCGACCGAGCTCGAGGAAGTCGTCCTCGAGTGGCTGCGGGAGCTGCTCGGGCTCGATGCCGGGCTCCACGGAATCATCTACGACACGGCCTCGATCAGCGGGTTCACGGCGCTCGCAGCCGCCCGCGAATCGCTCGGCCTCGATATTCGCGAGCGCGGCATGGGTGGCCGCGCCGATCTTCCGGTGCTGCGAGTCTATCTCACCGAACACACGCACTCACATATCGAGAAGGCGGCGCTCGTGCTCGGAGTCGGCCGCGAAAACGTGGTGCGCGTGCCGGTGGACGACGAATTTCGAATGCGGCCGGAGGCCCTGGAAGAACTGCTCACGGCCGACGTCGCGCGCGGTATACGACCGCTCTGCATCGCGGCGACCGTCGGTACGACTTCGACCACGGCATGCGATCCGGTGAAGGCGATTGCGGATGTCGCCCGGCGCCACGGCGTGTGGCTTCACGTCGACGCGGCCTACGCGGGACCGGCCGCGATCGTACCGGAGTTCCGCTACTTGCTCGACGGTTGCGAGCGCGCGGATTCGCTCGTCGTCAATCCGCATAAATGGCTGTTCGTCCCGATCGATCTCTCGGTGCTCTACGTTCGCGATCTGGAACTGTTGCGCCGCACCTTTAGTTTGGTTGCCGATTTTCTCGAAACGCCTGAGCAAGGCGTTCATAACTACATGGACTATGGACTGCAACTCGGGCGCCGGTTTCGCGCGCTCAAGTTGTGGTTCGCGATGCGCCATCTCGGTGTAAACGGAATGCGCGAACGCTTGCGCGCTCACATCGCGCTCGCGCAAACCTTCGCGACGTGGCTCGAAGCGGAAGCCGAGTGGGAAGTCTCCGCGCCGCACCCACTATCGGTCGTCTGTTTTCGTCACGTGCCGCCCGGGCTCGGAGAAGAAGAACTCGACGCGCACAACGCGCGCATCGTCGACGCCGTCAACGCAACGGGCGAGGCGTTCCTCTCGACGACGAAACTCCACGGCCGCTTAACGCCGCGCCTCGCCATCGGCAACGAACGCACGCGCGAGCGCGATATCGTGGCGGTTTGGGAATTACTGCAACAGGCGGCGAGCGCTCGCTCCGAAGCCCGATTGGGCGACTCGAGTTCGCGAGAAACGATCGGTCGGAGCGAAGTCGAGGTGTTCACGGACAGTTCGAATAGACGAAGTTCCGCGACACACGAGCGGCTGCATCTTTAGCTCCACGCCGATCGCTCGGATGCGTTGATAGAAACGTGGCGCCCGCTGTCGCGGAGGCGATTCGACTCTCGGCGCCTTCGCCGACACATTTACGCGTGAAAGCGTTGTGTATCCATGCGAGGTAGACCGTCGTCGCCCGATAGTTCTTCAACGCCTTCCGGTAATCGCCGGCTTCCAAAGCGCCATCGCCCGGACCCCAGCTCCCCTGAACTCGGTCTACGGCGGACTCATCGGTACCGAACGTCGTACAAGCGAAACCGCGCCCAGGTGCGGCGACGG
>CAXTIY010000495.1:0-2287 GCA_964244215.1 uncultured bacterium | reverse complement strand
CTTTCTGGCGACGAAGTCGAGCGCGTCCGGATTAAGATGAAAGGGTACGGCCGAGGACAAGACGACGAACTCGCGCATATCGACCGGCCGTTTCCCCAATAGCGCTCGCACGCCGCCGCGATTAGCGGCGCAGCAGGATGCGGTTCGCGATAAACGTGCCGTGGCTATAATAACCGACGGCTGCGACTCGGTCGTTAATAGTCGGTGTGGCGCCGGTCGGCAGAATGACCGTACCGTTCTTGAGGTCGATCGCCTTTACGTGACCGTTGCGACGGGCGATCTGTAAGCGATACGGTTGGAATCCGACGACCGTCCCGAGAATAACGTGATGACGATCCGAATGGTACCGATCCCACTCCGGGCGCCAAACAGTATACGCCGGTACGCCGTGCGTTCCGACGACGATGACTTCGCCCGCGCTCGCGGGAGCGATTGCAGTCGAGACGGCGCCGGAGGCGATGAGTAGGGCGAATGCGGCGAAGCGAATGTTCATGGGCCGATAACGTTTCACGATCCCCGAGGCGTTACTCGGGTGCGCGATCCTCACGAGCTTTTCATCGAACTTTCCGATCCGCTATGCAGTCTTAGGCGAGCGCCTTCGGCCGCTGCGGCACGATACGCAGCAAGCGCACGTCGCCCGAGCGTATCGTAACGCCCGTTGCGTCGAACCATTCCATAAGCGGCACGGCGTATTTACGCGACGTGCCGATAAGATCGCGGAATTCGGCCATCGTCAATTGTTTATCGCGTCGCAGCGTCGTCTCGAGCTTCAAGCGGATGCCCGAAATTTGTTCGCCGCGATAAACGGCATCGCTCACCTTTACCAATGCCCCGCTCGTCAATAACGTTTCGAACGCCTGCGCGAGGCCGACTAACTTCGCCGCTCGGATCGCCGCCGTTACGTCATCCAAAGGCAGCGGCAGCGTCGAGTGCGCGTCTCCTGCGAATAGCCGATCGAAGAACGTCCGTTGCTCGCTCGACAACACGGGCACGAACGGCGGCGTGGCATAGTAACCCGCGCGGTAAGCCAAGCGCCCGTCTTCGACAAATACGGCGAACAAGCGCGTCAACACCATTTCGGGCACCGCGAGCGAGCGCGAAAGCGCGAGGCTCGTCAGACCGACCATCCAAGGCGCGGCGAGTTCGCTCGTTTCGAGCCGCTCGAGCACGCGCCCGAGAAGCTCCGTTGCGAGCGATACATCGACGTATCCGGCGGGCTTTTGCAAACGTACCGCACGTCCGGCGTCGACGAGTTCGCCGAGGAGAGCTTCGGCAACGTCCTCACGTACGTTCGCGAGCGCTCCGACGCGTGCCGCATTTTCGCCCGAGAAGCCCGTTCCGCGAAGCGACAGCGCGACCGCCGCGAGTTCCGGCGCATCGCCGCTTTCGGTGCCCGAAGCCGCGCCCACGGCCGCGACCGTTCCGCCGCCGAGCAACGTTTTTGGTGAGAGGCGGCGCACGACGAACGCCGCGCCCGGAAAGACGACGGTCGGCCGGCGCAAGAATAACTTCGCCGCCACCGCTTCTGCGTTATTCGGCACGCTCTCGAAGACGAGCGTGCCGATGATTTCGGCCGCGCCGAGATACGCGCGCACGGACGTGCGACGTTTTAGCAACGGGAGCGCTTCGCCGTAAGCGCGGAAGCGAACTTCGACGGCGTCGTGCGTGCCGAACTGCCCGCTTGCGAGCACCGCCCCGCGTGCGATCTCGCTCGTTTCGACGCCCGGCAAATTAACGGCTACGCGCGCACCGCCGTCGACGCGCGCGCGTTTCTCGCCGAAGACTTGTAAAGTCCGCACGCGCACGTCGCGGCCGAGCGGCGAAAGCGCCAGCGCGTCGCCCGTCGAGATGCGACCCTGCATCAGCGTACCCGTAACGATCGTGCCGTGACCCGCGAGTGCGAAGACGCGGTCGACCGGAAGATAGGCGGGGGCGTCCGGCGCACGCGGCGGCAACGCGACGAGCGCCGCATGGATGGCCGCGCGCAATGCGTCGAGCCCGTCGTTCGTGATCGTCGAAACCGCGATCATGGGCGCGCCCGCGGCGATCGTACCCGCGATCTCATCGCGTACCAATTCTTCTGCGAACGCGAGTTCTTCGGCATCGACGGTATCCGATTTCGAAAGCACGACGATCGTCTTCTTCACGTTCAAGTACTGAAGTATCGCGAGATGCTCGCGCGTCTGCGGTTTCGGACCTTCGTTCGCGGCGACGACGAGCAGCAGTACTTCCATACCGGCGGCGCCCGCGAGCATGTTGTGCAGGAAGCGTTCGTGGCCCGGCACGT
>CAXTIY010000494.1:1274-2291 GCA_964244215.1 uncultured bacterium | reverse complement strand
ATGACGATCTTGAAGCGGCCCTTTTCTTCGACGATCTCCGCCTTGCCGCGCATCATCACGGATCCACGCCCGGTCTTATAAGCGGTGCGGATGATCTCTTTGCCCATCAGCATGCCGCCGGTCGGAAAATCGGGGCCTTGCACGATATCGGCGAGGGCTTCGTCGATGACTTCGGGCGCTTCGAGCTCGTTCGCGACGAGATAGGCGATCGCGTCGCAGATCTCGCCGACGTTATGCGGCGGGATGTTGGTCGCCATTCCGACCGCGATGCCGGAGGAACCATTGACGAGCAGTTGCGGTAAGCGCGCCGGCAAGACGACGGGTTCGGTGCCTTGATTATCGAAATTCGGAACGAAGTCGACCGTGTCTTTTTCGATATCGGCGAGCATTTCGAGCGCTATGCGCGCGAGCCGCGCTTCGGTATACCGATAGGCGGCCGGCGGATCGCCGTCGATCGAGCCGAAATTACCGTGGCCGTCGACGAGCGGATAGCGCAACGTAAAATCTTGCGCCATGCGCACGAGCGCGTCGTATACGGAGCTGTCGCCATGTGGGTGATAGCTCTTGAGAACTTCTCCGATGACACCGGCGCATTTGCGATGCTGCTTATCCGGGGTGAGGTTCATCTCGCGCATCGCGTAAAGGATACGGCGCTGCACGGGCTTGAGGCCGTCGCGTACGTCGGGTAAAGCGCGCGAAGCGATAACGGACATCGCATAGGAGAGATAACTCTCCCGCATTTCGTCCTCGACGTTTACCTGAGAAACTCGATCTCTTTCCAATACCTAATCCAATGTTGCGCGAGCGCACGCGGCGCGCGCGCGGCCCAGAATCAGCGCCGCAGCGAGCGCGGCGTGATCGCCGCACCGACGAACGACCCGACGACTCCGCCCGCGATCCCGCCGATGACTGCGATGATGAAGATTTTGCTGCCGATCGAGCCGCCGTGTTCGTCGAACGAGAGAAAGCGCGCGGTCACGATCGAAGCTTCGAAGAGAGCGGCGAGGACGGCCGAAA
>CAXTIY010000494.1:0-1264 GCA_964244215.1 uncultured bacterium | reverse complement strand
CCGAAACGACCCCCGTGACGACTCCGACCAGGACGTCGTTCGCTCTCCACCACATTGACGCTTCGTTCGCGCCGCAAGCAGGGAGTTCTTCCAATTTGAGCACCGAGTGCGTTCGCACGGGCGACCTGACGGCGTTCGAGCGAGCGGCTTCCGACTTCGCTCGAACGCTTCGTCCGGGCGACGTCGTCGCGCTCTCGGGCGACCTCGGCGCAGGCAAGACCACCTTCGTCGCGGCCGCCGTCCGGGCGCTGCACGGACCGGCGTCCGAAGTATCGAGCCCCACTTTCACCTTTTGGCACCGCTACCCCGGGACGCCACCCATCGAACATCTGGACTTGTACCGTATCGAAGACCCGGTCGAAGCGACGGAGCTCGGCCTTCACGAGGCGCTCGCGCCGACGAGCGTGACGTTCGTGGAGTGGCCGGAACGGCTCCCTGCCCTTGTGCCGGCATCGGCCGTGCGCGTTTCCATCGCGCACACCGCAGAGCACGCCCGAGTACTGCGGATCGAGCGTCCGTGACGAAGTCGCAACGATCGCCCGAATTGCCGCCGACACCGCAGCGCTGGCTCGGGCTCGACGGCGCGCTCGGCGCGTTTTCCGCCGCCCTCGTATCGAGCGACGCGGCCGAAACCCCGCGAACGGCGAGCGGCGCGGGAAACGATGCCCTCGAACGCGGCCTCGCACTCATCGACGATGTGCTCGGGGACCTCGAGCTCGGCGACCTCGCCGGCATCGCGGTCGGCACGGGCCCGGGCTCATTTACGGGCCTGCGCATCGCCCTCTCGTACGCGAAGAGTCTCGCCTTCGCCGCGAGCCTGCCCCTCGTCGGCGTATCGTCCTACGATGCGCACGAACCGCCCGGGGCCCAAGCGCCGTGTGCGACGTTCGTGCACGGCCGTGTGGGCATCGCCTGCGTGCGCTTCCGCGACGCCCGGGGCACGAGCGAGGCGATTTGCGGCACGTATGCGGAGCTCGCGAGCGCGCTCGCAGAACTCGTGCTTCCCGGCCCCCTCGATTCCTACGGCGCCTCGGAGGGCGTGGCTCCCGCGCTTGGCGAACGCGGCATCATCGTGCGAACCGTCCTTTCTCCTGCCGCAATTCCCGCACTGGCCATCGCCTCGCGCGCGCTAGAAGGCGCTGCGCCGAGCATCGCGCACGGCTTGCGCGCGGATTACGGAGAGCGAGCGCATTATGCAATGCGCGCTCTGCGCAAGGGAGCCGGGCTCGGGCCGTGAGAGCGGAGCTCGATCCGCGTTCGGCGG
>CAXTIY010000493.1:0-2303 GCA_964244215.1 uncultured bacterium | reverse complement strand
CCGAGTGAGGGTGTTTGCGCGGCGCTTGCCGCCGTGAACGAACGGTGTCCACGCCTTGCAGCGTCGCCGCAACGCCGACGCCATCGCACGACCGTGCTTTTCGATGCCTCCGCCCGGGGCCGCCCGAGGTCTGCCGACCGTGCGGCAATCGGTGTTCTTCGCGCTCGCGAGCGGAAGCTGGATCGCCCGGCCGACGCCCGCGCGCAGGCGCGTTCATTCACGGATGGCTTAACGGTGCCGCACGAGCGAAGCGAACGCCACTCCAAGTGTTTCATCGATGAACCTACTTTGGCTTAACACGCGCCTTAAGTAAGCCGGCAAAAGATTTGATTCTGCCGATGCCGAGCGACGAACGAGCTTCGCCGATCGAGCATCCATCGGCAAGTCCGCTCTTACGGGCCGACGGCGTCGTTCGTTGCGATGTGTCCGAGTGCGTGGGCGCGATCGCTCGCTTGGGCGATGCGCAGGCGCAGACGCAGCACTTCCGCTTTTGCGGTCATGACGGAATTTTGTGCGCCGTTGACGTTACGTTGTGCGCTTACGACGTTCTGCTCGGCGTCGTCGGCGATCTTCATCGCATCGATCCGGCCCTGATTCTGCGCGAGACTCACGCCCGGCTTATCGATCGCGGCGTTCGCATCCGCTCGTGCTTGGCGCGCGAGGGTGGCGAGACGGTCGGCGATCGTCTGCGTGGAGACGAGCTGGGCGGTTGCGGCATCGACGGCAGCTTGTGCCTTGACGAGTTGGGCCGAATCTTCCGCGGAGGAGTTGTCGTTGCTACGAATCTCCGCTTTCACGTTGTTTTGGGCGAACTGCGCGCGGTTCCGATCGGCGCTCGTCGATAGGGCGGCGATCGAGGCGTTGATGGCGGCGACGCTCGTTCGCGCGAAAGACTGCTGAACGACCCGCCCATCCTGCATGATTGCGGTCAACGTAAAGCCGTTCGCCGTCTTCGTCGCCGTATACGCTCCGAAAGAGAGCGCGGTGCCGTTGCGCTTGCCGAAGGTCTGCGTACGCGTAACCCCCGCCGAAGCTCCGGGCGTCGCACGAATCGCTTCCAAATAGCCGCTTACATCGCGACCGGTGTCGTTGACCGATAAGTATTGCACGAAGATGCCGGGGCTATACGCGAGATAGAATCCCGATTGTGAATCGGCGGCGCGCGCAGCTCCGCTAAAGGCGAAGACCGATACTGCGGCTAGGGTCGTGGAAATCATCTTTTTCATCATAAGCAGTCCCCGAGCGGAGCGGGTCCTTATGAGATATCGTACCGGGGAAGGCGAAGGTTATCTGTATTCTGTGCATAGCTCGCCTTTGTGCGGACTATCACGTTTGCGGCTGCCGTCGCGCGCGTATCCGCCGCTACCGGAACGTGGATCCGTCGATTCGGACGGGAACCGCCGCGCGCCGAGTATCGTCGCCGTTCGCGCGTCCGCAGAGACTGAAATACGCGATGAGGGCGACCGCCGTGAGCGCGCCGACGCCGAGGCGAAATAACTCGGTCGTGCGCTGCGGCGTCACGAAACCTTCGATAAGTCCCGCGACGACCAGGAGCCCCGCGACGCCGATCATGAGGACCCCAGCCCGGCGAGCGTTCGCTTTCAAAGCATCGATGCGGCGCAAGCGACCGGGCGCGACGATCGCTTGCGCGAGCAAGAGCCCCGAGGCACCCGCGATCTGAATCGATGAAAGTTCGATGACTCCGTGTGGGGCGATCGTCGCCCAGAAGTCGAGGCCGAAGCCGCGTGCGGCGAACAGCGCTCCGAGCGCCCCGACCATCAGTCCGTTATTCAGAATCTCCCACAGCGTCAGGATGCCGAGCGTCATGCCGCCGGCGAACGCGAGCATCGCGACCTTGACGTTGTTCGTGATGATCTCGCTCGACATCATGGGCGCGAGCGTGCGGTCGAAGGCGAAGTTCGAATCGTGTAAGCTTTTTGCGATCGCCGGAATCTCGGCTGCCGGCAGCAGCGCATAGGCGTTCGTCGGTTTTGCGGCGACGAGCCAGTACGAGCAGATCCACGCGGCGATGAAAAGGGCCGTCGTGGCGAGCACGATTCTGCCCGAGCGCCGAACTTCACGCGGAAAGGTGCCTGCAAAAAACGCCGCGATACGGCCCCAGCCGTCTTGAACCGAACCCGCGTGAACCACGACGTAGCCCCGCGCCGTGAGCCGGTTGAGATAAGCGAGCAGGTCGCTCGAGTAACCGCGCGTTTGTGCCGCAGCGAGATCGGAGGTCGCGGCCCGGTAGAGCAAGGCCAGCTGCTGTAAATCCGCAGGCGCGAAGCTGCGTAAACCTTGCC
>CAXTIY010000492.1:0-2303 GCA_964244215.1 uncultured bacterium | reverse complement strand
CCGCCCAGCTTGCGCGCGTAAATTCCGACGGTGCCCGACGATTCGGCGGCGATACGGCTTAGTTGATCGTCGAGCCCGGGCGAAGCTCCGGCACGAATCGGCACGACGGCCGCGGCGAGTGCGCCGCCCAGGAACAATTCTCGCTTCAAAGCGAGGTCAGCGTACGGACGAGGAGTGCGCGAATCCTCGCTGCGAAGGCCGTGTCATGACCGTCGTACGATGTATGTTCGCGCTCGCAGCGTTCGCAGCGGCCGCATTCGCTCCGGCTTCCGCTCGTGCGTCGCAAGCAGACTTGAGCGGCCTTACGTTCGTGGTCGATCCCGGGCACGGCGTTCGATATCCCGATGGTTCGCCGCTCAACGTCGGTGCCGTCGGACCGGACGGCGTGCTCGAAAACGCCGTAACGCTCGCGGTCGGCGAGGATCTGGCTCGCCTGCTGCGCGCCGCGCGAGCGCGCGTCGTGCTCACGCGTTCCCATGCGCACCCGTATCGCACGGCGACGGTGCTGCGGCTCGATAACCGGGCGCGCGCCGCGCTTGCGAATCGTCTGCGTGCGACGGCGTTCGTCGCGCTGCACGCCGACGCATCGACGAGCCGTGCGCAGGGCGGCACGAGCGTGTTCTGGTTGCGTCCCAATTCCGTCGCGCTCGCGAACGCGATGCGCCGCCGCTTGCGCGAGCTCAACCTCGGAGAGTCGGAATTTCGCGCGCGCGATCTCGCCGTCACGAGCGAGGCGCGTGTGCCTGCCGTACTCGTGGAACTCGGCTTCGTTTCGAACCCGGTCCAAGAACGGCTCCTGTCTTCCTCCGCGTTTCAACAACGCGCCGCGCGCGCCGTGTACGCCGCACTGTGCGACGTTTACGCGAAGTAAGCGCTAACTTCCGGTTCCTTGGTAATGATCGAGGCCGTGACGCCAAAACGCGTACGCGAGGCCGAACCATATCGCGCCGACGACGGGCGTGAGGAGGCCGACTTGCGGCGAGAGGGAGAGCGCGTCTTCGGATTTGTGCAAGAGATACGTCGCCGGGAAATAGTTCATGAATGCGAACGGGAAGACGAACGTTAGAAAAGCGCTGACCGCGCGCGAGTAGATGCTGATCGGATAGCGCGTGAAGTCTTGCTCGAGCGACATAACGACCCAGCGTAACGTATCGATTTTGATCACCCAAAACGCGACGGTCGCGATCGCAAGTTGGATGCCGAAATCGATCAGCGCTCCGCCGATGACGACGAGCGGTACGTATAGCACGAAGGCCGCGTCCACGCGCACGCCTGCGTACGCGGTTGCAAAACAGAAGAAGGTAATCGCGAGCACGAGTTCGTCCGGCCAGACCTGCTGCGGGGTCGTCATCGCTTGAAACAGTGGATCGAGCGGCCGAATCAGAAAGCGGTCGAAGCGGCCCTCGCGGATCATGTTCGGCACGTCGCCCACCGTGAAGAAGAACGTGTTATGAAAGCCGTGGCCGAGCATCCATAAGCCGTACAGGAACGCCGTCTGCCGAAAATCCCAGCCGTTCATCGAGGGGAACTGGTGTAAGGTCACCCAGAGCGCCACGATCGCGGTGCCGTGATACATGATCGTAAAGCCGAACCACATGAAGAAGTTCGCGCGATACTCGATCATCGTCAGAATGTTGATGCGCCAATATCGGGCGTAGACGGCTAACACGCGGTTCCTTTCATTAGGTTCTTAGAGTCGCGGCGCCGAAACGTCTCCACGGATGACTCGCCCGCTCCTTCTCGTCTCTCTGTTACTGCTGGCGCTCGCTCGACCGGGCGCCCTGGTCGCTTCGGCGCAAGCCTCGCCACAACCGTCGCGCGGCACGGAGCTCTCCGGCGCCGCCCTCTACGACGCGGCTTTCGACCGGTGGAAGAAGCTTCCGCAAAGCGCGTTTGCGACGTACGAAACGCACATCGAAGTCACGCGGAAGAACCGCACCCAGAAGCGCATCAATCGCATCGCGTACCGTCGCTCGGATAACATCTGTTTAACCGTCGGCGTGCCGCTCGACGCGCAGGATCGTCCCGATCCCGCCTCCGTTACCGATCGTTGCCTCGCGCCCGACTACTCGTTCACGTTCGTGCCGCAGCGGGCGCCCGGACACGGCGGTCCGCTGCCCGTGTCGCTTGCGACGCCGGCTCCCGAGGCGACGGCGGCCGGCACGATCGGACACGTTACCGTGCGCACACGAAATTACGATGTCGTCTTTCTCGGCGACGAAACGATTCGGGGCGCACCCGCCGCCCATCTCGGACTACGCCCGTTCGGAGATGCGAGCAAACATATTCTGCGCGATCTCTGG
>CAXTIY010000491.1:0-2307 GCA_964244215.1 uncultured bacterium | reverse complement strand
GTACGAAGAAGCGGGATATTGGGTCATCGGTGCGGCGGTTGCCGGCGATGCGGCGCGAACGCTTGGAGAAGAAGCGGCGATCGAAGCGCGCACTGTCGCAAACTGTTGGCAGATCTCGAGGCGGGGCGCGATCGGCTCGATAGTCGTAGCGTTCTGATGATCGATGAGGCTGGAACGCTTGCCGAAACTCAGGCCATGGCGCTCTTCGAGAAAGCACGAGCCGCAGGTGCACGAGTACTTGTTCTTGGCGACGCTTCGCAGCATGAAATCGTCGACCGGTGCCGTGTTACGCGGACTCGCCGAGCAGGACGTCGGGCGCGATCTGCGCGCCGGCGTCGTTTCCTGGGCGCTTGATGTATTGCCCGAGAAAGGCGCGGTGCGTGAGCACGGGACTCACGAGGAGGCACGCGTAGCGCTCGTGTGGTGATGGGCGGAGGCGACGCGCGCCGGAAAAAGTGCTGGTTACGAGCCGGAACGACGACGTGCGAGCCATGAATGGGCTCGCGCGAGAAGCCGTGCCTGATCGGCTCGGCGAGGAGCGCACCTATGCGACGGACTTTGGCGAGCGGGCCTTCGCGATCGGCGACGTGCTCGTCGGCCGCGAGCGCGCGCATGACGGCGTTAACGGCGAACGTTACACAATTCGCGCCCACCGCGACGGCGCGCGGCTCGAGCTACGGCGGGAACGCGACGGCGCCGCGGTTCTGTGGGATCTACACGAGCACCGCGCGATCGACCACGGGTACGCGAAGACGTCGTATTGCTCGCAGGGCCGCACAGTTGACGCCGTTTTCGCGCTCGCGTCGTCGGCCGATGCATGGCGCGGGCTTTACATCGACGTTACGCGTGCGCGAGAAGACGTGACGATCGCCTATGGTAAGGACGACGTGCGCGACTTCGGCGATCTTCTAATGCGCGCGCAGCGCGACAACGGGAAGATGCTGGTTCGCGACATCGTGCATGACGTCAACATTCGGGTCGTGGTCGGTCCCGTTACGAGCATCTCGTGCGTTAAACGAGGTTCCACTGTTCTGGTTTTTAAGCTAATTCGATGCTGATAGTGACGGTGGTTTCGGCAGCCATGGCACACCCGCACCGGCTAATCCTTCGTCACTATCGGGCGGAGGAATTGCACCCGCAGCCCAGATCTCTGCGATCGGCTCGCGAATCATCCGACACGCCGGTGGGACCAAGGAGGTTGTGATCAGCACCAATCGGCAGCCGCGTTTGCGAGCATACACAATTGCATCCGCGATCTCCATTTTGCCGATACGTCTACCCAGAAGATCACTAATGCCCACCACTGGCTCGTTAATCTCTTCGTCCATCAGATGGCGTTGCTTCGGATCGCGCTGCATTATAGCGAACCTTTTACACGTAGACTACAAGAACCTCACGTCGGCCCAGACCGAGCACAAGCCCGTGCTGCAAAATCCGTATCGATCATGGACAGATCGTCGAAGGCGGGTGCTGCAGAATGCTTATCGATCATAGACCGATCGTCGAAGTCGGGTTATCTTCCCATCGGTTGCCGTCGCGGATGTAGCGGCGCGCACTCGCGGAGTCTTTCCAACGTCCGTGGCGCATGATCGCGCGTTCGCTGCTGCCGGCGCGCGCGGCCGCAGTCGCGAATCCCGATCGTAAAGAGTAGTCAGCGAAGTCGCCTTCAAGGCCGGCGTCGGCAGCCCGCGGCCGTTATCTGGGCGACGGCGTAGCCGGTGAGTGCTCCGGATCCGACGGCGCCGCCGCGCCGGACGCGGCGAAAGACCGGGCCCGAGGTGATCCCGCTCATCCATAGCCAGTCGCGCAGCGCGACGACGGGGCACGTCTTCAATTCCGACTCCTGAGCGATCGAGACATCGTCGCTCCTCGTCATCGTAAGACAGCTGATCGATGTTCTCCGGTACTTTTAGGGCAACTCGACGGGCGACACAAGATCGCGCCGAGCGTAGGCCCGAACAAGACGTTGGAGGGTTCGCCGGCGGTGTCATGCGCGCCACCGTCATTGGTACGGCGCTGTGGAGGATGACGCCCGTTCACGCCCTTGGCCGCCGCTGCAGTTTCATCGATCATTACGCTGGCCGGGTCTGTGGCAGGCCTCGTGATGTTGGCAATCAATCGCGAATCGCGGCGTACAAGACTTCGGCACGGTGATCGAAGATCACGGCGGCATTCTGGATCGCATCGATTCGTTGATCTTCGCCGCGCTAATGTTCTTTCACATCGTGCGGTTTTTTTACGCGACGAATTGATGCGAGCATCGCCTACCCTACGAGCTCGATAAACCGACTAGCCGGCTACGCGACG
>CAXTIY010000490.1:0-2308 GCA_964244215.1 uncultured bacterium | reverse complement strand
TCGGACCCGCGATGCCCGTCGTCGCAAGCGCGATATCCGCACCGACGCTCGCACACGCACCGAGAGCCATCGCGCGCGCGACTTCTTCACTCACCGCCCCGTGTTCTTGCAAGACGGCGGCATCGACGCCGAGTAACTTCGTTTTCACGGCATTGTCGTATGCGACGATCCCGCCGCGGAAGCAGCGCGACGCACCCGCGACGCGCACGATGGAATCGGCGATCGAGCCGCCCGTAATCGATTCTGCCGTAGCGAGCGTTTGGCCGCGCGCGACGAGTCGCGCGATGAGCGCGCCCTGCAACGTCTCGTCATCGACTCCGAATATCCCCTCACCGATAAGCTCGCGTAATTGCGCTTCCACGGGCGCGAAGAGGGCGTCCGCGGCCGCCCGATCGCGCGCCTTCGCCATCATCTTCACGTCGACTTTGAATTCGTGCGCGAGCATGGCGATCTTCGGATTTTCGAGCGTTCGAAAGATCGGCTCGATGCGTTCGTCGAGGACCGATTCGCCGATGCCGACCGTATGGAGCGTGCGGGTGTAAATCGCCGATTGCAGACCGTAGCGCTCGACGATCCAAGGCACGAGCAGCTCGGCGAGCATCGGCTTCATTTCTCGCGGCACGCCCGGCATACACGCGACGAATCTACCGTCCGCGCGTATGGCGACGAATCCGGGCGCGGTCCCGTGCGGATTGTCGAGAATGAACGAACCGCGCGGCAGCATCGCTTGCCGCCGATTGTTATCGCCGATCGGACCCGAACGGCCGAACGAAGCGAAGCGTTCTTCGATCGCGCGCACCGAGGGCTCGTGTAATTCGAGCGGTAGTAACACGGCCGCCGCCACCGCTTCTTTCGTAAGGTCGTCGACCGTCGGCCCGAGGCCCCCCGTCGTCACGACGCCGTCACAGCGTTCGAGGGCGTCGCCGAGCATCGCGGCGAGCCGTTCGGCGTTATCGCCGACGCTGTGCTTGGCGAACACGTCGACGCCGTTATCGGCGAGTACGCGCGCGATATGGACCGAATTCGTATCGACGAGTTGCCCGAGCAAGATCTCGGTGCCGATCGTAACGATCTCGACGCTCGGCATCGCTACGAGCCCGCCCGGCTTTGCCCGTTCGTTTCCGGCAGAACGCTCGGTTGCAGACCTGCGAGTTCGTCCTTAAACCATTGTGGGTACTCGATTTTCACGTCGAAGACGAATCCGTCGGATTTCGCGATCATCGCCGCGCGCCGTTCGGCCGAGGTCGTCAAGCGCGTCCGGTTGCGCTCTTTCTGAACGTTGTGGCAATCGATATAGCGCACGAACGTCGCATCGAGCACGCGTTCGAATGCGAACTTCATCAACTTACCGACGCGCGGCGCGATACCGCCCGTGGAAATAGCGATACGGACCGGCCCCGCTTTAACCGTCGCCTGCATTGCGACGAAACCGTGCTTGGGTTGATCGATCGCGCAGAGAAGAAACTTGTGCTTGTCGGCGAGCGCTCGCAACCGTATCGCGGGCGGCTCTTCCTGCGGCGTGAAGATGACGAAATACGCATCGGCCACGTCGCTCTCGAGCAGCGCGTCGGGCTCCTTAATCCACAATACGTCCGCGCCGACTTCGCGCAGCGCCTCCTCTTTTTCGACCGCTTCGCGATCGTCCGGCGTTCCGATCACGACGCATTTGCGGCCGCGCAGATTTAAGCCGACGGGAAAAAAGACGAACGGGTATTCCGTTACGTCGCGGGGCATCGCTTGTAGAGCCATTAAAAATCCACCGGTCGCAAGTAAAATTCGTTGATCGCCGTGTTGGTCAGCATCGCGGTAGTCGGCAGATGCCGCTTCCAGTGCGTGCTTTCGACGCGCCGGCGCACAAGCGTCACGTTCGAGAGTTCGAAGCCGCGCGCCGCAATCTTCGCGTCGCCGTAGCCGGCGAGCATGAGGGCGAGAATGCGATCGGCCTCGAGATATGTGATGCCGAGATCGCTCTCATCGGTTTGATTCGCTTCGAGATCGGCGCTGGGCGCTTTCGCCACGATGCGTTCGGGCACGCCGAGATAGCGCGCGAGCGCCCAAACCTGCGTCTTGAAGAGATCGCCGATCGGATTGAGCGGCGGCGTATCGTCCGCGTGCCAGGTGAAGTATCCCATCAGGCGCTCCGTCTTATTTCCCGTTCCGATCGGCAACGCCCCGAGTTTTGCCGATTGGTCGAAGAGCACGAGCATGCGCGTGCGTGCCATAACGTTGCCACGCCGCCGGGCGTCGGCATCGGGCTCGAAAGCGAGGTAGCCGTCGACCGCGCCCGTGATCTCGAGCGTGCGCGAGG
>CAXTIY010000489.1:0-2308 GCA_964244215.1 uncultured bacterium | reverse complement strand
TGGATTCGCCAGGCCATCACGCGTGCGCTCGCCGATCAAGCCCGCACGATTCGCATTCCGGTGCACATGGTCGAGACGATCAATCGTCTGATCAAGATTTCACGTCAGCTGCTGCAAGAACTCGGCCGCGACCCGACGGTCGAAGAGATCGCCGGCGAGATGGGCCTCACGCCCGAGAAGGTCCGCGAAGTCATCAAGATTTCGCAAGAACCGATCTCGCTCGAAACGCCGATCGGCGAAGAAGAAGATTCGCATCTCGGCGACTTCATCGAAGATCAAGAAGCGATCGCGCCCGCCGAAGCGGCTTCCGTCATGCTGCTCAAAGAGAAGATGGCGGACGTCCTTAAAAACCTGACCGAACGCGAGCGCAAAGTGCTCGTGCTGCGGTTCGGCCTCGAGGACGGCCATCAACGCACGCTCGAGGAAGTCGGACAAGAGTTCGGCGTCACGCGCGAGCGCATCCGGCAGATCGAAGCCAAAGCGCTCCGGAAGTTGCGCCACCCCTCGCGCGGGAAGGCGCTAAAAGATTACTGGTCGAGCGAATAACGTCGCTCGAATCGCTCGTATCACATGCTCTTCGAGGGCGATGCCGGCGTAACGTCCGGATTCTTCTCCGCAAAAGCTCCGGCCGGATTCGGTAACACCCACACGCCGACGTCGTAGATCGCGGGGAACGTAAAGACGAAGCGGACGTCCGCCGCGCTCTTGGCGAGGCCGAGCTTTACGAGATCGGCCGCCGTCGGCTTTTCGGCGCTCGCGCCGATCGCCGTGAGCTTTTTCGGGCCGGTCGCGCCGTAGGTCGTCGTTCCGCCGGGGCCGGCGAGCCCGTAGTGTACGTGCAGCCCGAAGGTCTGCCAACGCGACGCTTGGAGCCCGAAGAGCTTCGGAACGCCGCCCGCTTGTGGTTGCGAGTAATCGGCGCCGAGTAATCGTCCCTTCGCATCGTACCAGAGTTGGCTCGGATGCTCCGCGTCGGCGCTCGTCCACGCGCGGTTCGCGTAGCTGATGGCGCCCGTATCGTCCTCATCGGTATAGCGGATGTAGCCTGCCTTGACGGCAGCCTCGGTCGTCGCGAACCGCGTGCCGAGCTCTTTAACGACCGTCGCGACGAAGGGCGCTTCGGCCGCAGTCGGTTTCCCGGAATCGTCCGCGCGTGCGAGTGAGGGCGCGAGCAACAGTGCGCCGAGCGCCAAAAGTCCAAATCTGCGGTTCATACCGCACTCATGCAGCGCCGCGGCGGCGAGCCCCTACGGGACGGGCTTCGTCGACGTTGCGGAGCGCGTCGCCGTCGGTTTCGGCGCTGCCGTTTCATACGGCACGGCGGTCGGCGACGCCGAGACGGACGACGGCGTCGGCGTCGCCGTCGGCAAGGGGGTCGGGGCTTGCGAAGCCGCTGAAGTCGGCGCACCAGATGCAGTGGGCGATCCCGATGCTTCCGGCGATGGCGAAGGCGAACGCGGTGCGACCGTCGGCTTGCCCTTGCGCAGGGGGTGCGGTGCCACGGGCGCGGGCGTGTAGAACGGGGCGGGCGTGAGATCGGCGTGCGGCGCGTCGTAGTTGCTCACGAACGGTGGCGGCGTCGCGAGCACGACGTTCGCGGGATTGGTCGCGTCGATCGTCGCGGCGGTTTCGGCCCGCAGCACCGTGCCGACCGGCATGACCATCTGATGCCCTTTGCGCAGCACCTGATACAGAAACGCGTACGGGACGAAGACGTCTTCGACGGTATCGGTCGTCGAGCGCGTGGCGAGCTGTCCCCCGGTTAGTTCGCGCGTCAAATATTCGTGCACGGCACGCAGCGGCAACGTGAGATGGCGCGTTGGTAGCGGCAGAGGATCGACGTAAATTTGAACCGCTCCGTCGACGTCGCCCGATTGCGCTTTACGCGTCGAGACGACCGAAAACGAAGCGCGATCGCCCGCTTGGGCGAGCGTTATGCCGTTGACGATCAGCGGCGAACGAAGATGCATCCGAACCTTCGTTCCGTTCGGCGTCGAAGCAGAACTGACGGCGTCGTCCAGGACGAACAGGATGGGCGATCCGAACGGAAGCGTCGCTCCGCTTTGAGTCGGCGTGGGCGACGTTCCGGCCGGCTGCGAGCGCGGCGGCTCCGGCACCGGTATGGCGCGGACCGACGAGCCGGCACCGACCGCGACGGCGACGGCACCCGAGGCCAAGATTACGCTGAAGACTTTGGCGTCCCAGCGCAATTAGGAAGCCTTCTTTTCGCTCGCTTCCAGGGCGGCCGCTGCAGCAGCGGCGGCTTTTTTGCCTTCTTCGATCAATTGCTTCACCTTTTGGCCGCCCT
>CAXTIY010000488.1:0-2321 GCA_964244215.1 uncultured bacterium | reverse complement strand
ATTGCCAGCACAAACAGGAATATCGATAGCGCGACGAGAACGCGGCGCGGATCGCCCGGCAACTCGAAGAGCCCGCTAAAACCGCCGATCGCACCGAGTTGGCTCGGATGCCGCCACGCCGCCGTAACACTCTTGTAGTTTTCCACCGCCGCGTTGCCGGCCGTTATATCGACTCCCGCGCGCGCGTAGGCATCGGGCGTGATGCTCGGCGAGCCGTCGTTAACGGCGACCCCGGGGAGGGGCGCTTTTCCGCCGGGAGCGAACTCGTCAGCATCATTCATTTCTCTGCGCCGTTCCACTCCTCGAAAGGTTCGTCATGCAAATCCTAGTCACGCCCGGGGCGCTCCCGGCTCTGAGCGCCGGAGCGCTGGTCGTTCCGGTGTTCGCCGATGGTCGCCTCGACGGTGCCGCGAAAACCGCGGATAGCGCACTCGGCGGAGCGATCGCAGACGTGCTGGCGTCGGGTGAGATAAAGGGCGCCGCGAACGAAACGGCGCTGCTGCATGCGTCGTCGCAACCGACCAAACGTGTCCTCATCGTCGGGCTCGGCGATCGCAAGAAATTCGATGCCATATCGCTTGCGAAGTATGCCGGTACGGCGGTTCGCTATCTCGGTAAGCGTAACATCAAAAACATCGCCTTCGCACTTCCGCTCGAAGCGCAACAGCACGCCGCGCAGGCGGCTGCGTATATCGTCGAAGGCGCACTCGGCGGAACGATCGATTCGACTACCTATCGCACCGAGCCCGAGAAGCCGATCGCGCTCGACGCGATTTCTCTCGTAACGACGGCGGATGCGCACGAGTTCGATGCTGCGGCGCTTACGGCGGGCGCAGAACGCGGACGCGTTATCGGCGAAGCGGTAAACTTGGCGCGCATTCTCGCCCTGACGCCGGCGAACGACATGACCCCGACGCACATGGCGCAGCAAGCCGAGGACGTCGCTAAAAAATTCGGCCTTACGTTTCATGCACTCGACGAAGAGCAGATGCGCGCGAAGGGCATGGGCTCGATCCTCGGCGTGTCGCAAGGCAGCGCGCAACCCGCGCGCATGATCGTGCTCGAATACACGGGCGATCCGTCATCGACCGATAAACTCGCGCTCGTCGGTAAGGGATTGACCTTCGACTCCGGCGGCATCTCGATCAAGCCCGCCGAGAACATGCACGAAATGAAATACGATATGTGCGGCGGCGCGGGCGTCATCGCCGCGATGTCGGCCATCGCGCAGCTCAAACCACATGTCAACGTCTTGGGCGTCGTTCCCTCGAGTGAGAACTTGCCGGGACCGCATGCGATGAAGCCGGGCGACATCTTGCGTGCGATGAACGGCAAGACGATCGAAGTCATCAACACCGATGCCGAAGGCCGCCTCATTCTCGCCGACGCCCTTTGCTACGCTCGCGAACTCGGCGCGACGAAAATCGTCGATGCCGCGACGCTCACGGGAGCGATGGTCGTCGCGCTCGGGCATAGCGCGACCGGGACCATCTCGAACGACGACGCGTTCCGCGATCAGTTCATAAGCGTTTCGAAGACGACGACCGAACGCTATTGGCCGATGCCGCTCTACGACGAGTTTTCGAATACCGTCAAGAGCGAGATCGCCGATTTGCGTAATTCGACGGGACGCCCGGCCGGTAGTCTCACGGCGGCAGCCTTTCTCAAAGCCTTCGTCGGCGAGACGCCGTGGATCCATCTCGATATCGCCGGCACCGCCTATACGGATTCGGAGACGTCGTTCTTAGCGAAGGGGCCGACGGGGTATCCCGTGCGTGCGTTCGTCGCGCTCGCCGAAGAAGCGGGCAAGGCGAAAGCGCCGATGACCAACGGCGCGGCAACGGCGAAAGCTTCGGTAAACTAACGAAGAGAGCGCGCCGCCTCTAGAACGCTCGGCGCGCTTCGATCTGTCCCGCGGCGATGCGTGTTTCGAAGCGCGCGAGCGGGAAGGTTGCGGGACCTTCGAGCACGCTTCCGGTCGTAAGATCGAACCGCGCGGCATGCCACGGACAAGTGACGCAACCATCGGAAAACGCCCCGTCACCGAGCGGCGCGCCGCGATGCGTGCAAACGGCAGAAACGGCCGCCACGTCACCGCGTGCGTCGCGGCTCAACAAGAGCGGAATCCCGTCCAGCATCGCCGTTTTCGGTTCGCCGCCGAGTTCGCTATCGGCTAAAATCGCGACGAAATTTCCGGACGGCTCGATCGGCGAAACGGTGTGTTTGACGCCGATTTGGTGCCCGAGGGACAATTCGCCGCCGAGATACGCTCCGAACGAAACGACCGCATACCCGGCGAAGGCGCTCGCGATGGCCGCACC
>CAXTIY010000487.1:0-2330 GCA_964244215.1 uncultured bacterium | reverse complement strand
TCGAAGCGACGCGCGGAACGAGCGAAGAGTTCGGCTACGGCTTCGAGCCAAAATGCGAGCAAAATCGGTTGCGCCGGCTGCCAATGCGTCGTCGCAGCGAGAAGCGTATCCGCTGCGAGCGCTTCGCGCGCGCGAACGAGAGCGTGCCGCGCGATCGCGACGGAGCGCGCGCGACCTTGCTCGGCGCGGTCGCGCGCGTAGAGGAGCAGCGCCGTTGCGACTTGATCGTTACGGCTGCGGGCCGCATGTAAGCGCTCGCCGTGCTGCGGTTCGAGTTCGCGCACGCGCGCATCGATCGCGCCGTGCACGTCTTCATAGCTTCCCGCGCGCGCCCACGCCGAAAAGTCGCCCGCGAGCGTTTCGTCGGCAACGAGCCCGAGCGCCGCGTCGAGCGCGCGCGCCGCTTCGGCGGTGATCACGTGAGCGGCTGCGAGCGACGCGACGTGCGCGCGCGAACCCGCCACGTCGAACGGCGCGAGAACCAGATCGTCTTCGAGCGACGAGCCGAACGCGATGAGCGCGGCATCGGGCGGCGTTGCGAAACGGCCGCCCCATTGCAACGTTTTGGCTTCGCTCATCGCGCGGCTCGGCGGGCTTTGGTAACGTGCAGCATGGCGCGTCGTTCGACACGCGGCACGGATTTACGCGCCGGCCCGGAAAGCTGCGTTAATGCCGTTCGCACGTGCGCTCGCTGCCGTTGCTACGCTCGTGCTCGCGATCGCACTCGCGCCGGGCTCCGGTGCGCGCGCGGCGGTGCCCGTCACGACCGACCTGTCGGCGCTCGACCTCATCGAGTTGCAGATCGGCTATACCACCCTGCTCGCAACCTACTATCGCCCCGTCTCGCCCCGTACGCTTGCCGGCGGAGCGCGAACCGGTATCGCGAGCTACTTGCTCTCGCGCGGCATCATGGATCCCAAACTGCCGTTCGTGCCGGAGCGCCTCGACCGTGGTTCGGGCGGCGACTTCATCGATAGTGCGGTGGTCGGGAGCGTGCTGCGGTACGGGAAACGTGTCTCGCCGAACGCGGTCGTGCAGGCGGCGCTCGCGGGGGAAGCGGCGGCCCTGCACGATCCGTACACGTTGCTGTTCCATCCGCCGCAATTCAAAACGTTCAACGCGTATCTAAACGGCGACGACTTCGGCGGAATCGGCGCCGTGGTGACGCTGGAACCGAGCGGCGGCCGGGCTCGCGTCGAAAGCGTGATGTCGCAAGGGCCGGCCGAGCGTGCCGGGGTGGAAGCGGCCGACGAGATCGTCGCGATCGACGGCAAGCCCCTCGGTAGCGGCGGCGGTGCGGTTCGCGCCGCCTTGCGCGGAAAAATCGGAACGACGGTACGACTGACGATCGTACGAGCCGGCGAGCCGCTTCCGTCACCGCTCGGCGTGACGCGCGCTCGCATCACGCCGCCGCTCGTGCTCGCGAAGATGCTCGGGGAGGGCGTCGGTTACGCGCAGCTCACGCGCTTCGGCGACGATGCGGCGGCGCAGCTCCTAACGGCGCTTACGACGCTCGAACGGCAAGGCGCGCGCGGCCTCGTGCTCGATCTGCGCGGCAACGGCGGCGGGTACGGTGATGAGGCAAAGAAAGTCGCGTCCGCGTTCATCGCGAGCGGCCCGATCTTTACGACGCGCGAGCGCGGCGGCGCGATGACGGTCGAGCGCGCGAGCGGCAAGGCGGCCTTTTCGGGCAAGCTCGCCGTACTCGTCGACGGCGATACCGCCTCGGCGGCCGAAATCGTCGCTGGTGCCCTGCAAGACGACGGCCTGGCCACGCTCGTCGGCACGAAAACGTTCGGTAAGGGCGTCGTGCAATCGGTCTTTCCGCTACCTGACGGTGCGGCGCTTAAAGTGACGACGGCGCGTTACTTTACGCCGAATGGACGGAATATCGACGGGGCGGGCATCGTGCCGGACGTGGTGGTGGCCGAGCCTGCCGACGCGAAACGCGGAGATCCGGCAAGCGATCCTGCGCTCGCGCGAGCGCTGCAAGCTTTGCGTTGACGGATAACGGCCGGGCCCCCGGCGTCGTCTGCATCACACTTTGCCCGTACGTCCCGACGTTGGAATCGAAGCGGACGAAACGTAAGCTATGGACCATCGGCCAGGTAAGGCCATCGCCGTTTCGATCTTCGGCTCCGAGGACACGCCCGCGACGCTGCTCCAGCGTTCGGGCGCGCTCGCCATCTGCGGGCTGCTCGCCGTCGCGACGTTTCTAGCCGCATACTTCGGCAGCGCTCATGGGCCGGAATCCAAGGCGTTCATTGCGGTCACTGCCACGATGTGGTCGCTTGCGGATTTGCTCACGGCGTTTCTTTTGCTCGCGCAAT
>CAXTIY010000486.1:0-2360 GCA_964244215.1 uncultured bacterium | reverse complement strand
AGATCAAGGTCATCAAAGCCGTTCGCGAGCTGACGAGCCTCGGTCTCACCGAAGCGAAGGCGTTCGTCGAGAGCGCGCCCAAGGCGATCAAGACGGGCGTTCCCAAAGACGAAGCGGAGCAGATTAAGGCGAAGCTCGCCGAAGTCGGCGCGACGGTCGAAGTTCGCTAATTCGTTAACATTCGCTCTGCGCGAATTAAAAGAGCTTCGGCATCGCCGGAGCTCTTTTTGTTCGTGCCGATCGAGCGCTAAATCAGTGCGGCGCGCAGCAGAAGTTTCCCGACGACGCGGGTGTGTTTCGCCGATACGGATGCTGCGGTGAGACGTTTCCCGTCGTAGAACTGCCGAGCGGCGTGGCGGTCGCGATGTTTCTCGAGAAGCCACCGAAAAGTTGCGGCTCGCTTGCGAAATACGTTTTGAGCGCGGTAATGCGGTTTGCGTCGTTCGGGTGATCCGAGAGGATCTCCATCGAGCCGCCGGTATCGGCCGATTCGAAATTCTGGAAGAGCCACACCATGCCCCAAGGATTGTAGCCGGCTTGCGCGCACGTCTGCGCGCCCTTATGATCGGCGGCGCTTTCGACCGTTCGGGAGAAGCGATTGCTTTGCAGCGTGAACGCCGCGCTCTCGCCGAGTTGACCGAGGCCGCTTTTGTCGATGCCCGTCAAAGCGCCGAGTAAGCCGATGACCGTTCCGAGCGTCTGATCCTTTGCGTTATTATTGATGACGTCGTGATGGATATTGTGCGAGGTCTCGTGGCAGAGAACCCCTGCGAGTTCTTCTTTGTTCTGAACGAACTTCATTAAGGCGTCGGTCACGTACACGTTGCCGCCCGGAACGGCGAAGGCATTGGGCTGCGCTTCGTGCACGAGTATGAAACGAAACGGAAAGTCGTATTGTGGATTCGCGACGGACGTGATTCGCGCCGCAATCGGATCGAGCAATGCATACAAACCCGGTGAGGCGGAGCGTTCGATGATCTCGCCTTTTTTCGCCAAGATCTGATACTCTTGGCTGCCGATTTGCGCTTCGGCCGTATGCCGATCGTCCGCCGCTACGGCGGGCGTGCCGCTCGTCACGAGCAGCGCTCCGAGAACGCAGCCGGTACGCTGCAGAAACGCCGGTAGTTGCAGACGCATCAAGTACGTTCGGGTTCGCCGGAGTCGTTCGCTCGCATGTCTTTACGCGCGGCGCCGTCACTCATAAAACCCGTACTAGCTCCAAGGCCTCCGCCCGAAGCGCCGCTCCCGCTACCGCGATCGAGTTCGTCGCCTTGCCCGGGAACGGTGTCGGTCGTCGAAGGATAACGTCCGCCGATTTCGTGGCCCGCGGTCAGCACGCGCGATGCGCCGCGACGGAAAATTTCGTTTGCGAGCTCCGCGCGCTCGCCCGGCTCGAGGACGATGACGGCACCGCCTAAAGCGAGCGATGCGTCGATTCGCTCCGCTTCGTCCACACCGACGCCGTGCTCCACGAGCGCTCGCCGTAGCGAATGTTTGCCGCCGAGGAAGCGGTCGAGTTTGCCGAGCGCGCCGTCGCTCGTCTCGGCGATGACGTGTTCCGGGCGACCCGCGGGCGTGGTTGGCGTAACCGCCATCCAGACCGACGTGAATTCGTTTGCTCTGAGGTCGGCGAGGCACGCTTGCGCACTCGACTCATCGGTGAACGTGGCGGCAACGGTGCCGCCTTGGCCGGAAGAATCCATCGTCGTACCGCTTTCCTTCGTGTCGCGCGCCACTGGGTCGTCTCTTACCCCAGTTGCCGAAAAGCAGGCGCGTTCGGGCGTGACCTAATGCACGAGAAAGCCGACGAGCAACAGTGCGACGATGTTGAAGACTTTGATCATCGGATTGATCGCGGGGCCGGCCGTATCTTTGTACGGATCGCCGACGGTATCGCCCGTAACCGCCGCCGCATGTGCGACCGAACCTTTTCCGCCGTAATGACCGTCTTCGATATATTTTTTCGCGTTATCCCACGCACCGCCGCCGCTCGTCATCGCAAGGGCGAGGAATAGTCCCGTGACGATCGTGCCGACGAGCGCTCCGCCCATCATCTTCGCACCGCCGAAATTCGGTAAGACGTACGAAAGCGCCACGATCGCGATCGGCACGCAAATCGGAATGAGCGCGGGGACGATCATCTCCTTAAGCGCCGCGCGCGTGACGATGTCGACCGTCGTCGCGTAATCCGGCTTTTGCGTGCCGAGCATGATCCCCGGCATATCGCGAAACTGGCGACGTACTTCCTCGACGACCGCACCCGCGGCGCGTCCGACCGATTCCATCGAAAACGACGCGAAGAGATACGGACAGAGGCCACCGATGAGCAGGCCCGTCAAGACGTACGGATCGCCGATATT
>CAXTIY010000485.1:0-2370 GCA_964244215.1 uncultured bacterium | reverse complement strand
AGTCTCGTGCTTTCGATCGATTGGCGTTTGCAGCAGTTAGCCGAGACGGCGCTGCGCGATCAACTACGCATCGCGGGCAAGCTGCGCGCGCGACGTCTCGCGGGCGCCGTCGTCGCGATCGATCCGCGCGACGGCGGTATTCTCGCGCTCGCGTCGTATCCGAATTTCGATCCGAACGATTTCACGAACGGCATCAAAGAGTCGACGTACGCGAGCTATCTCAACGATTCGCTGCGTCCGCTCTACAATAGGGCGATCGCGGCCGCAACCCCGACGGGGTCGACGTTTAAGATGATCACGGGCTCGGGCGCGATTACGTCGGGCGTCATCGGTAAAAATCAAGTACTGTACGATTCGGGTGCTTGGAATTGCCATGGCGTCACGTTCCGCGACATCGCTTCCGGCGGCCTCGGAACGACGAATTTCGTGCATGCGCTCGCCGCTTCGTCCGACGGCTACTTCTACCAACTCGGCTACCGGCTCGGCCACGAACGGCTGCGGCATTGGGCGCTCGAATACGGTCTCGGCCACACGCTCGGCATCGACATTCCGGGCGAATACGCGGGCAACTGGCCGACCAACGCCTGGTCGATGAAAGTGTATGGCCTTCCGCTCGAACCGAGCGACGTGTGCCAACTCGCGATCGGTCAGGGCGCGATGCAAGCGACGCCGCTGCAAATGGCCAACGTCGCGGCGACCGTCGTCAACGGCGGCACGCTCTACCGGCCGCACTTCGTGGAAGCGATTCGCAACGCTCGTGGCCGCATCGTCAAACGGTTCAGCCATGAAGTAATTCGCCACGTGCCCGTTACGCCCGAAGCCTTGAGCGAAGTACGCGAAGGCATGAGCGAGGTGACGAAGCCGTGGGGCACGGCGTACGGCGAAGACGTGCCCGGAATGCCCTTCGGCGGCAAGACGGGAACCGCCGAAACCGACGGCGGCAACGGGCCGAATACGACGTGGTTCATCGCCTACGCACCACTAGAACATCCGCAGCTCGCGATCGCCGTTTTCATGGAACGTTCCGGCGGCTACGGTGCGAACACGGCGGCCCCCGTCGCACGCGCGATGATCGCGGGCTATTTTCATAAGACGCTTCCGAAATAGCGTCACTATGTGGCGAGACGGTTCAATCGCGTTCCTCTTCGGGACCGTCGCTCGTGACGACGAGGCGGCAACCGGCTCGAGCGCGCGCGAAAGGTGCGCGACGTTCCACGCTGCGAGATGTTCGCGGATCTCGACCGGCCCGGAATTGCGTGAGAAAATCCACCGTGACCGCAACGATTTTACCCGCGGCACCGCGATGGAACAGCACCCGTTCCTCGGCGATGCACGGAGTTCGACGTATCCCTTTCGAGCGCGCACGCCTCACACATTTGAAGCGGCTCCGCGCGTGCGCTAGGCGAATCCTTCGCAGCCATGCGCCGCACAATTCGACCCCAGCCGGCCCCGCAACTCATATCGAGCCGATCGTGGCGGTCTTCGACACCAGGTCGGTGGCGCTGCAAACGATAGCCGAACTCCACGAAGCGGAGCTCGACGATTTCCGGCTCGCTGTGGTGCGGGGCGAGACGATTGACGGCGCAACGACGGTCGCCGGGGAGGACGGCGCCGAGATCCTCTTATCTGCGGCGCTCGGCCTGCGCGGGTCGAACGCCGAAATAGCGGTGCGCTTCGACGGCATTTGCCGCCGGGAACCGCGGTGATCTCGCTTCGCCCCGGCTTCAAATCCGACGAGGCGATTCGCATCATCGAAGTGACGGGCGGCCACATCGAGCACCTGTAACGCTTCCGAGCGTGCGGAATGAGGGGCTCGCTGGTCGAAGGGCGCACGATGATTGCGCACGAGATTCGGCCGTCTGCCGCAGCACTTCGTCTCACCGGTGAAGGGGCTTTCATTGCGCTGGCCCGCGCCCGGGAACTCGAGGCGCAGGGCGTCGACGTCGTCCACCTCGAGATCGGCGAACCGGATTTTGCGACGCCTCCGCATATCAAGCGCGCGGGCATCAGCGCGATCGAGCACGACGAAACGCATTACGCGCCGTCGGTAGGCACGGCACGCTTGCGCGACGCGGTTGCGGCCTACGCCGCGACGTTTCGCGGCATGGCGCCGTTTGCGCGCGAAAACGTCGTCATCAGCCCGGGCCTCAAACCGCTCATCTGGAATCTGTTTTGCGCGCTCTTGGACCCGGGCGACGAAGTCATCTTCGCCGATCCCGCCTATCCCGCGTACCATTCGTGTTCGGATTATTTGAAAGCGCGCGCGCTTGCGATTCCGCTTTTGGAAGAAGCGGATTTTCGCCTCGACCTAGATCGCCTTTGCGCCACAATGAGCGAGCGCACGACGTTACTCCTACTCAATTCACCGCA
>CAXTIY010000484.1:0-2371 GCA_964244215.1 uncultured bacterium | reverse complement strand
TGACGCGACCGGCGCGGGGTGGCGGGCCGCCCGCGAAATACGACATGCGCCGAATAGTCATCGTCGCCGTCATCGCACTCGTCGTGCTGGTCCTCGCGTATAAGTTATTATTTCACCATCGTAATCGCTACGAGTCGACTGCGGACGCCGTGACGAAAGCGATCGCGCGCAACGATATGGGGCCGGTGCTGCATGCGTTCAACGCGATAAATAAGCCCGAACTCGAAGACCGCGCTCGCGTCGGACATCTTTCCGATCTCGTCGTGACGATGGGCGCCTTCAAAGGCAGCAAAGAAGACACGCCCGCCGGTTCCCCGCAAGGCTACCATCACTTTATCGAGCGCTTCGAGAAGGGGACGCTCGTCGAGAAATTCCAGCTCGATTCCGACGGTAAGATAACGAAATTTCATATCGGACCGAGCGACACGCCGCCATCCTAAGAGACTCCGTCGTTTTCGACGACGTACTTTCGGCCGCAGAACGATTACGTAACGTCGCGCACCGCACGCCCGTCGTTACGTCGCGGACGCTCGACGCGCGCACGGGCGCGTCGGTCTTTCTCAAGTGTGAGAACCTGCAACGCATGGGCGCGTTCAAATTTCGCGGCGCGTATAACCGTATCGCACGAATCGATGCGGAACGGCGAGCGCGCGGCGTCGTGGCGTTTTCCAGCGGCAATCACGCGCAGGGTGTGGCGCTCGCCGCGCGGTTGCTCGGCATTCCCGCAACGATCGTCATGCCGCTCGACGCGCCGGCCGCGAAGGTCGCCGCGACGCGCGGCTACGGTGCGGAGATCGTTTCGTACGATCGGCATACGATGAACCGCGGTGAGATCGCGGCGGACCTCGCGCGCGAGCGCGGCGCGACGCTCGTGCCGCCGTACGACGATCGCGACGTCATCGCCGGGCAAGGCACGGTCGCACTCGAGCTGCTGCAGGACGAGCCCGAACTAGACATGCTCTTGGTCAGCACGGGTGGTGGCGGTCTTCTCGCCGGGTGCGCGATCGCGGCGACGGCGCTGCGACCGGGGATCGCCTTGTACGGGGTCGAGCCCGCCGCGGGCGACGATTTCGCGCGCTCCTTCGCAGCCGGGAAGCGCATCGAGATCCCGGTTCCACAAACGATCGCGGACGGTCAGCAAACCACGTCGCCGGGCGAACTCACTTTCCCGATCGTCCGCGCCCTCTGCCGCGGCATCGTCACGGTCACCGACGACGAACTACGGACCGCCGTGCGCTTCGCGTTCGAACGTCTAAAACTCGTCCTCGAGCCGAGCGGAGCAGCGGCTCTCGCCGCCATCCTACACGCAAAAACAGACGTACTAGATAAGCGCGTCGGCGTGGTGCTCAGCGGTGGAAACGTCGATCCGGCGGTTTATGCCAGCATCATCGCGCCGGAGTCGGGGCGGGTCTAGAGCGAATCGAGCGCTCGGCCTAGGATCTCGCAGAGTACTTTTTGATCGTCCGGAGCGAGATTGGCGATGGCGGGAGGCGGCTGCTGTTGCATTCGTTCCTCGATCCGCTTTTGGAGCGCCACGCCCGAAATCGTCATGACGAGCGCCTTCACGCGCCGGTCGTGATCGGCGCTGCGGCGATCCACGAGACCGCGCGATTCGAGCTTATCGACGATCGACGTAACGTTGGAAGCGTCGCAGCCGAGGCTGGTCGCGAGGGCGCTCATCGGAAGCGGACGTTCGTTGCTGAGCTGCCGGAGAGCGAACATCTGCTGGGGAGTTAATTCGAATGCCGCAGCGACCGATTCCAAAAATGGCTTGCTCGCTCGAAATACTTCGTACATCAGCTCCCAGGCGCAAGAGCCGTGAGAGGTGATCGGTTGGGGCTGCGTTGACACGACCAAAGTATATCATCGCCAATATGGTAGTTGCAAGCTATTGACCTGGTCGATAGTTGATGATATAAACTAAATAGTTGTCTTAATAAAGCTTTCTGGGAGTCGTCCCAAAGTCAGGAGCACCGAATGAACGAGCAACGTAAGACGGAGCCAAGCGCGCTTGCCGCTTGGTTCCAAGAATTGCTTCACGGCCCGCAGCAGTCGGCCGGCGACTATTTCGAACGTCTACAACGTAATATCGAGTCGAGCGCACCCATCTGCACGGCTTGCCATTCGTGACGTCCGAACTCGATAGCGCGCTCGTCGAGGCGGCTCGCGCCGGCTCGACCGAGGCGTTCGGCGAGACGAAGCTGCGCGTGCAGACTGCCGATGGCGTCCGCGAAGTGCAGAACCGTCGCGTGGAAATCACCTACGGTCCGGGTTCGGGTCAGTAAGACCTGCTCCCTTCGTGGGATTGCAAATCGGGAGGTCGGCGATGCCGGCCTCCCTTTTTGTTTGTGCGACTGCGACCCGGCATTGC
>CAXTIY010000483.1:0-2383 GCA_964244215.1 uncultured bacterium | reverse complement strand
GCGGCCGGGGTATCGGCCGAGCGCTGATCGAGCGGCTGATCTCGCTCGCCGTACCGGCGGGTTTCTATCGTCTCTATTGGCTCACGCGCGAAGGGAATCTGCCCGCGAGTCGCCTCTACGACCGCATGGGCGAGCGTGACGACTTCATCCGCTACGAGGCGAACTTGGAGCGGCCGGGGCTTCTCGGTACAGAGGTGACCGAACTTTAGTCTTCGTGCGACGGTTCGTTTTCGATGTGCCGTCCGTCACACGCAGATGATTATCGTTGCGGGTTTGCTGGAACGATTGCGGCGCTTAGAAGGCGTCCACAGCTTCAATGGCACCACTTGAATCGTTACGACGTAGGGAATGTTCTTTCCGATAGGCGTCACGCCGGGCACGTAAACCCCCCGTTTACGCACACAGCGGCACACCGCAGGCATCCCGGCATTTCGTCGTTGCTACGTTTTACGCTGCGTGAAAATTAAGATTTTCACGTAGCCCGCATGCCGAATATAATTAACGATAGCGAAGCGAGCTTCCACACAATGTGCGTGTGATTAAGGTCGGATTGCGCGGCCGTGTAGTAGTGTTATGCTGCCGTCATGGAAGAAGAACTCGCTCTCATGCCGACGCCCATTAGATCGCGGATGCGCGTCGCGCTAATCGCTCACGACGGTCGTAAGAATGCGATGGCCGAATGGGCCGGCCACAACCGTGAAATCCTCGCACGCTGTTCGCTCTTTGCAACGGCGACGACGGGCAAGCGCGTAGCCGAGTCTATCGGTTTACCGATCAAACGTTTGCTCTCAGGCCCGCTCGGCGGCGATTCGCAAGTCGGCGCGATGATTGCGGAGCAACGGCTCGACGCCCTAATCTTCTTTTGGGATCCGTTGACCACGCAACCGCATGACGTCGATGTAAAAGCGCTATTGCGCCTCTCGGTATTGCATAACGTCCCGATGGCCTGCAATCAGACGTCGGCAGACTATCTCATCACGTCGCCCCTATTCTTCGATCACGTCTATCGCGCGCAGCGCTTCCTCGAACAAGCCGCGCAAGCCGTTTAGTTCCTAGCTCCGAGCGACGCGCTCGGGTCTTCGCAGTGTATCGACGACGCAATCTCGAAACGTGCGCAGCGCATGATCGTCGATCATACGAACGTTCCCGCTGCGTTCCGGCGTCTTGCCGTGCCCTTCGTAGGAGCGATGGTCGGGGACCAGTTGCTCGGCATCGCGGATACCATCGTCATCGGTTCGCTCGGTACGGATGCACTTGCGGCCGCGACCGCGGCAACGACGGCTTTCACGGCGCTCGCCATCACCCTTAACGGTCTGCATGCGGGCGCGGGGATTCTCGCGGCACAAGCGATCGGCGCCGAAGATCACGTTCGCTTCGGACGCATCGTGCGCTCGGCTGCGATCGCGCCGTTCGTCGCCGCGCTCGCTTGTGCTTTAGCGGGTCATTTGTTCGGAGACGCCCTTATCTTGGCTCTCGTCGGGCCGCTCGAGAGCGCCCATGCCGCGGCGATTTACTTCGGTCTGCGCTGCCTCTCGCTCGTGCCGATGGCCGCGAGCGGTCTTGCGATTGCGGCAATCGGAGCCGCAGGCAATACGAAGTTTTTCGCGTTGTTGCTGCTCGTGGTGAACGTCGTGCATATTCCGCTGTTGCTCGTACTGGCACTGGGCCTCGGCACCCATCATCCTTTGGGCCTCGCGGGCGCGGGAGTCTCTTCGCTTATTGCGGAGAGCATCGCAAGCGTCTATGCCGTGCGCGAACTCGTACGCCAACGGCAACTCCGCGTTTTTACGCGCTTCGAAATCGATGCGGCGCTCGCGCTGCAGACGTTCGTCTTGAGTCTACCGGAAATGTTGTATCTGCTGCTCGTGCTCGTGCCGGAAGTGGTCATCATCGCTTTTCTCGCGCCGCTCGGAGCGAGCACCGTAGCCGCGTATCGCGTGCTCGCGATCGTCTCGGATTTAACGTTCGCGATTCCCCTGGGGCTCGAGAACGCGGCGCAAACGGTTATCGGGCAACGTTTCGGCGCGAGCGATCCGGACGGTGCCCGGCGCTTTCAGCGAAGTGCGACGCGCTACGGGGTGTGGCTTTCTACGCTCGCGGGGATCGTCGTCGCGTGCGTGGCATGGCCGCTGTCCGCCCTTTTTACTTGGAATACCTCGCTCGCGTCGCTTGCCGCCTTGCCGCTCGCACTGCATATGTCGACGTTGCCGCTCAAGGGGTACGCGTTCATCGGCTTGGCACCGATTCGCGCGGCCGGAGATACGCGTTTTTCGATGATCGTCGGCGTCGTCGCGAGCGGTGCCGTCATTCCGCTCGCGTGGTACGCGATAGCGGTGCTGCACCTCGGCCTCTTCGCCTATCCGTTCGCCTGGATCGGCGGCTG
>CAXTIY010000482.1:0-2398 GCA_964244215.1 uncultured bacterium | reverse complement strand
GCCTGCGCGTATTCGCGGTCGAGAAAACCGAACCGTCGTTTGCCGTTTGCCGAGAAACTGATAAAGCGCATGATTTCGCGAGGCTTCGGCGCCGCGCGAACGCGAATCCCTCCGTTATGCGAGTTGCGATTTTCGGTGGTACGGGCGGAGTCGGGCGGTGGTTGCTCGCGATTGCGCGCGAAAACGGCGATCACGTAAAGCTGCTCGTCCGCAATCGACGCACCTTGCCGCCGGACCTCGGCGCCATCGGCGTGATCGAAGGCGACGTACGCGATCCCGAAGCCGTGGCGACGACGGTCGGCGGATGCGACGTCGTTTTCTCGGCACTCGGTTCCGACGGCGTCGGCGCGACGACGCTTTATTCCGAAGCGACGCGCAACATCATCGCTGCCATGTGCGGCACCGGAGCGACGCGTCTGCTCGTCGTATCGTCGGCGGGCGTCGACGACGATCCGAATATGAACTTCTTCTCGCGCCGCATCTTCTTGCCGCTGGTTCTAAGCAAGGTGCTCGCCGATATGCGCGTGATGGAACGCGAGATCGAAGCGAGCGGCCTCGTTTGGACGATCGTGCGTCCGGGCCGGCTTACCGACGGTCCGCGCACCGGGCTCTACCGCGCGAACGACCGCTTCGTGCCGGAAAAGGGCCGCGAGATTTCCCGCGCCGACGTCGCCGACTTCATGTACCGGGTGGTCGTCGATGAGCGAACGTTGCGTAAGGTCGCGGCGCTGGCATACTAGGCCGTCGCCGCTTCGAAGCGTGGCCGCCGCGCGATCGTCAGGACGAGGACGCTGCCCATGAGACACAGTGCGCCGCTCGCTACGAAAGCGTCGTTGTACGTGCCGATCGCGGTGCGCGACCAGCCTGCGGCAAGCGCCGTAACGCCCGCCCCAAGTTGATGTGCGGCCGCGATCCAGCCGAACACGATCGGCGCGCGCTCGCGGCCGAAAGCGACGGTTGCGATGCGAATCGTCGGAGGAACCGTCGCGATCCAATCGAGTCCGTAGAACACGGCGAATAGCGGTAAACCGAAAACGCCGAGTCCGAATGCAAGCGGCAAAAAGAGTAGTGACAACCCACGCAGACTGTAATACCAAAACAGTAAGAAGCGCGCATCGTAACGGTCCGAGAGCCAGCCCGAGAGCGTCGTGCCGATGAGATCGAAGAGTCCCATGAAGGCGAGCAAGCTCGCGGCGCGCGTTACCGGAATGCCGTGATCGCCGCACGCAGGAACGAGGTGCGCGGCGATCAGTCCGTTCGTGCTCGCGCCGCAAATGAAGAACGAGCCGGCGAGCAGCCAGAACGTTCGCGAGTGCGATGCGTCGCGCAACGTCCCGAACGCCTCGCTAAGCGGATCTCATTTATGCGTGGGCGCGGGTTCCAGCGCATCGCCGCCCCACGGCGCGATCCCGACGTCGATCGGTCGCTCGCGCATCGCGAACCAGAAGAGCGGCACGAGCGAGAGCGTTACGGCTGCTAAAAGATAGGCGCACGCGCGCCACCCCTGATGCTCGATCAAAACGCCGAACAATGGCAAAAACACGAGTTGTCCCGTCGCGTTGCCCGCGGTGAAGAGCCCGATGACCGTTCCGCGATTACGCGCGAACCACCGATTGGCGATCGTGGCTCCGAGGGTAAGCGCGATCGTGCCGGCACCGATGCCGGCGATCGCCGCGTAAGGCAGCAATTGCCACGCCGCGGTAATCCGCGTAACTGCAAGCGACGCGAGCGCGAGAAGCACGAGCGCCGTCGCGATCGTCCGGCGGACGCCGTAACGCTCCATTGCCGCGGCTGCGAAGGGTCCGGTAAGCCCGAAGAGCGCGATCTGAAGTGCCTGTGCGAACGCGATTTCGGCGGCAGACCAACCGAACTCATCCTCGAACGGGCGCACGTACATGGTCGGAACCGAGAGCACGCCCGCGGCCGCCACGAGCGTTACGAACGTCGCTGCGACGATGAGCAACGGATAGTGCGCGCGTTTTAACACACACGTATACTAATCCACACCATCGCAACGTGCTAGCACGCACACCCGTGTACGGTAGTATCAAAGTAGGTAGCCTTCGGACGAACCTCTCGTAGCGGTCCTGGGTGGGGGTCGTGCCCGGATGTCGGCTAAGTAACCGGCATGGGATTACTTTGGGGCATTCTCAAGACGGTAACGCTCGTCTTCGCCGTCATCATCGCGGGGCTCGTCGTGTTGGACGGCACGCTGTTCGCAAATCTTTTTAAGAAAAGCGAATAGAGCATGTCGCCTTGAGTTAACGCAATAGGCTCGAAACGATGTTGATGAGTAGGGCTAGAATAGTATTGTTATAAACGAACGAGACGATGCTGTGGAAGAGAACCACGCGCCGTACGCCGCGATCGGTAATCACAACGTCCGCTACTTGAAACG
>CAXTIY010000481.1:0-2407 GCA_964244215.1 uncultured bacterium | reverse complement strand
CCCGAGTGCGTCCGCCGACTGTGGAAACTGCGGATGCGGTAACGCGACGACGTAACAGCCGGCTGCGTGCGCGGCGCGAATACCGTTGCTCGAGTCTTCCACCGCACCACACGCAGTCGCCGGAAATCCGAGCTTCTCCGCGGCGCGCAGGTAAACGTCGGGTGCCGGCTTACCGCGCCCGACTTCTTCCGACGATACGGTCGCAACGAAGGCATCTTCGAGATTTGCGAGCCGCAGTACGAGATCGATTAGCGTTCGGTTCGACGACGACGCGACGGCCAGCGGCACGCGCTCGGCTAAACGCCGCACGACGCTTACGGTGCCGGGAAAGAGCGGCAGCTGCGTGCGATAACTCGCAGCGACGAGCCGGACGATGTCGTCGTTAATCTGTTGTGCGGTACCCGCGACACCGACTTTCGCGCGCAGATACTCCGCCCACTCGGGCGCGCTCATACCCATCACGTCGTTTGTGATGTTTTCCGTATAGGTACCACCGTGCTGCGGAACGTATTCGCGCCGCACGCGCTCCCAAATGTGCTCCGAATCGATGAGCACGCCGTCCATATCGAAGATGATGGCCGAGATCGCAGGTACGCTCATCGCGGGAGCAGATGCGGTCCGTTGCAGGCCGCGAATATCAGCAGGGTTACCACGATGCTGAGAACCGCCGATGAGGCACACCCGAGGCGGCTATTAAAAAAGACGAACACGTAAAATCGCCTTCGCCCGAACGGCCGTACCGCCTGCGCGGACGTTAATCCCGCGGAGCGTTTTGCTTCGCCTTCACGAGTCGCCACAGCGCTTCGTTATACGGCGTGGGAATGCCGAGCCGGCGGCCCGCTCCCGTTATCGCACCGTTGACGTGATCGATTTCGGTGCTCAAATGCGCCGCGAGGTCGACCGTCATCGAATTGCGATCCCCGGCCGACGCCGCGGCCACACTGCGTACGTACTCCCACGGGTCCGCGAACGGCAGGTTGATGCGCAATCCGCGCGCGACGGCCGCGCTTTCGAGCGCGACGGCTCGTGACAGTTCCCTCGCATCGGCATCTTGCGTTACGATGCCGTTCTTGGATTCGGCGAGAGCCGCGATCGGGTTGATCGCGGCGTTCGCGAGCAATTTACCCCACAGGTGCGGCCGGATATCGTAGGCGATCGCGCAGTCGAAGTGTGCGGCCGCGATGAGCTGCTGAACGGCGCGTACGGTCGCAGTCGAGGCACCCGCCGAGCCGACGACGGTGTTGCCCGCCCCCTGGCGGCGCGAGCGGCCGTGGCCGATCGCGAGCGCCGCAACGTCGGTCACGCCGATGACCAGCGGCACGGGGCTGCCGAGTGCGGTGTTGATCGCTTCTTCGTTGCCGAGGCCGTTTTGCAACGAGACGATCGGCGTTGCCGGATTCAGTTTTCCGGTAAAGGGACGGATGGCGCCGAGGGTGTTGGGCGCTTTAACGAAGACGAACAAGTAGTTCGTCGCGAACGCCCGGGCGGGCTCCCGCGTCGCCGCGACGGCGCGCACCGGCAAATCGTCGATTTGCACGCCGCCGTTCTCGTTGATCGTATCGACGACGTCGCCGCGAACGTCGACGAGCGTAACGTCGTTGTGCTCGGCGAATTGGTAGGCGAAAAGCGTCCCCATCGCGCCCGCACCGAGAATAGCGACCCGCGGCCGCGTCGCGACGTTGCTCACGGTCGGTATCCGTAACCGGGTGTCCGCGGTGGGCGCCCGCGAGCGACGAAGAAACCGCTCAGCAAGACCCCCGCTAAAAAGCCGCCGATGTGCGCGAAGTACGCGATGCCGCCGCCTTGTTCGGCGAGGGCGCGCTCGGAGCCCGGACCGAAACCATGCACGAATTGCGCGACGACCCAAAGCCCGATTACGAGCACTGCGGGAATCTGCCAGATCAGTTCGCGCGTCGGAAAGTGGAGCACGTAAGCCCCGAGCACGCCCGCGATCGCAGCCGACGCGCCGAGCGACGGCACGTGACTGCCGGGCATCGCCGAAACCTGCGCGAGGCCCCCGAGCACGCCGCACAACACATAGAATGCGACGAAACGGAGGTGCCCGAGCAGCGCTTCGACCTCGGGTCCGAACGTGGCGAGCACGAGCATGTTGCTGAGCACGTGAACGACGCTTCCGTGCAAGAATTGAAACGTTACGAGCGTCGTGACGAGCGGCGGTGCGGGTGCGGCTAGCTGAATCCCGTGCGTGAGATCGAACGGTACGAGCGACCATACATCGATAAATGCGGAGCGGGCACCGGGCTCCCTAAACGACGTTTCGCGTGCGAAGACGGCCGCGTTAATCGCGATCAACGCGCAAACGGCGAGCGGAAGCTTGCGGCCCCCTCCGCCCGCTAAAACTCGAATTGAAGGCCTGCAGCAGTGCGACGCGATGCGTGTCCGACGT
>CAXTIY010000480.1:0-2424 GCA_964244215.1 uncultured bacterium | reverse complement strand
CAGGCGTTTCTCGTTCCGGGCAGCGTCGTGCCGCGCCGGATCGCAGCGAGCGCACTCTTGTCGCCGTTCGACTCGCTCGTCTGGCATCGGCCGCGTGCGCTGCGTCTGTTCGATTTAACCTACCGCTTGGAGATCTATACGCCGGCGCCTAAGCGGATACACGGGTATTACGTGCTGCCGTATCTGCTCGACGATCGCTTCGTCGCACGCGTCGATCTCAAAGCCGATCGCGCCGCGGGGGTTCTGCGCGTCATAGCGATTCATTTCGAAGCGGATACCGTTCAAGGCATCGTACTGGAACGCTTAAGACCAGATCTCGCTGAGATGGCGACGTGGCTCGGCTTAGAACGCTACGCGTTGCCCGCCGGCGTTCGCCAGAAAGCGTCGCTTCGAGCGTAGATCGAGCTACGTCCGGCAAGGCTCGTGCGACGAACGGCTACCCGCGCCGTGGCGCGAAGCGCCGTGCAGCCGAGGCGTTTCCGGTAAGGGATAGGCGTTTGTAATGGTCAGCGTCGGAACGTGCGGCTTCTCGTACAAGGATTGGATCGGCCCGGTGTACCCGCCGGGCACGAAGCCTGCGGACATGCTGCCGCTCTACACGGCGATGTTTCCCATCGTGGAGATCGACTCGAGTTATTACGGCGTACCGGCGCTCGCGACCGTCGAGTCGTGGGCGCGTCGGACGCCACAGGGTTTCCGTTTCTCGGCGAAGCTGCCCGGCACGGGCACGCACGCACCCGGACCGACGTTCGGGCTCGTGCATGACGACGTTCGGCTCTTCCGCACGAACGTCGCGCCGCTCGTCGCCGCCGGCAAATTCGCATGCGCGCTCATGCAATTCCCGAATTCGTTTCGCGCGAACGATGCCGCAGTCGGCCATCTACGCGCGCTACGTGCGGCGCTACACGATCTGCCGCTGGTCGCGGAATTTCGGCATCGCGAATGGCAAACGGACGATACGCTGCAACTGTTGCGCGAGCTTCACATCGGCTTAGTCGCCGTCGACGAACCACAGTTCGAATCGCTACCGCGTCCACTTACCGACGCGACCTCCGACATCGCGTACGTCCGCTTTCACGGCCGCAATTACGAGCAGTGGTGGAAAGGCGACGCCGTTACGCGCTACGATTACCTCTACACGCCCGAGGAACTCGGCACGTGGGCCGACCGGCTCGTCGATCTCGCATCGCAGCAAGACGTTAAAGAAGTGCTCGGCTTCTTCAACAACCATCGTCGCGGACAGGCCGCCCGCAACGCTCGAATGTTCGAAGACATGCTCGCGACGCGTTTTCCGCGGAGCGAGATTCGCAAAGCGATTGCTTTTCCCGAGGCGCCGTCGCACGAAGAACAGCTCGACCTTTTCGCCGACCGAGATGCACCCTGAGGGCGGGTCGTAGCGCTGGGTTAACGTTCGAGAGGCATGCAAGTGTCGCATCGGGCCTCGTTTGAGCGGGACTCTTTACTAAAGGCGCTGCACGTCTCCACCGGGAGTACGTTAGCCACTGCTGCGAGGATCTTTGTCGATTTCTAGAAGCCGAACCACCGAAGTCCGCGCAAGGGGGCGCGCTCACCCATCTCATCGCCGCGCGCGCGCCGACGTCAGAGCGTCGATGGACGCGACGCAGTGAGAAAGATCGCGCCGGGCGTCGGTCCGAAATTTCCGCAAGTCGTCGTCCTCGTGGGCGCTACGGGCGACCTCGCCAATCGGAAACTCCTACCGGGCTTGTTCTATCTCTCGAGCGCCGGCTTCATACCCGGCTGCCGCATCATCGGCGTGTCGCTCGACGACCTCGACGTCGACGGCTTTCGTACGTTCGCGCGAAAAGCACTCGCTCAATTCTCGACGCGGCAGGTCGGCGAGGCGGAATGGGCCGCATTTGCCGACTCGCTCGATTACGTGCCGCTCTCCGCGGGTGCGGACGTGCTCAAAGCGGCGGTGAAGCGAGCGGAAGGATCGCTCGGCGGCGAGAGCCGTCGCTTACATTATCTGAGCGTGCCGCCGAACGCGGCGCTATCGGCCGTGCGGCTGCTCGGCGAAGCGGAACTCGTCGAGCGCTCCCGCGTCATCATGGAGAAGCCGTTCGGCACCGATCTCGCGAGCGCGGTTTGGCTTAACGCAAAGCTGCACGAGGTTTTCTCGGAAGAGCAGATCTTCCGCATCGACCACTTTCTCGGTAAAGAGCCGGCGCAGAACATTCTCGCGTTCCGCTTTGCGAACGGCTTGTTCGAGCCGATCTGGAATCGCAATTTCATCGACCACGTGCAGATCGACGTTCCGGAGACGCTCGGTCTGGGCAATCGCGCCGGCTTCTACGAAGCGACCGGAGCGTTTCGCGATATGGTCGTGACGCATCGGTTCCAGATCGTCGCCTTCATGGCGCGGGAGCCGCCGACGGCGCTGCTGCCCGGGCCCATCAGCGACGA
>CAXTIY010000479.1:0-2431 GCA_964244215.1 uncultured bacterium | reverse complement strand
CGGTTCTCCTGAATAATGACGACCACGTGTTTAATGCACGTGTAGTTTGCAGCCGCGCAGCGCGTCGATGCGTCGGGAGTTGACGACGGGCCGCCGTGGGGCACGAGCGAAACCGTTCCCGACGAGCAACCAGCGACGGTAAAGCACGCGAACGCGACAAACAAACGAAACCAGTGCAGAGATCGCACGCACACCGGATACGTTGCGAACCGAAACTTTCCTCGCCGGTATCCCGCATTTTAATTTGAGATTAGTATGCAATAGCGATCTATTATTCAGAATTGCTTTGCCGTTATCTCGGTGAACTGCTCTACGTCTTGTAAGGCTTCTAATGAGACGTAGGATTGATCTCGTGGTAATAGCATCGACGACTACGTTTAATGGGTTCGTTCATCGTCGATATGATTATCCGTGCCAAACGTCGCACGCGGCCTTCGCAACAGTCTAACCGCCTCTAAAGGTTGTCCGGTTCCCCGAACGACGAGCGGCAGAGATCAGTTCCGGTTTACAAGCTCCGTCCAGAGGTCTAATTTGAATTGCACAGCCCAATGAACACGACGTACCATAACGCGAGGAACCTAGGCCAGCGTTAAAGACCGCGCTAAGAAAGACGCCGGCCGGCGGACGGCGGCCATCTTTCGATGTCGCGCTCGAAGTGCTCGCGCCGGGCGAGACGTGTTGCCCGTATCATGCATACGCTGCACAATGGGAGTTCTTTTACATTATCTCCGGAGAGGGCCCGGTTCGCCGCGACGGCGAGAGTTTCACCGCTAAGGCGGGCGACGCCATCATGCGACTCGCTCGAATGCCGAATGTGACCGGTTGTAACCGTTAATCTCTTAATCGACTGCTGCCGGTTTCAGCTCGGCACAGCCACCGAAACTCTTTGCTCTCAGAGCACGCATGCTGATCGTTCCTTACCGTCGATCTTAAGTTTCGGCGTTGCGATACGCGCAGCGAGCCGTCGGCGCAGATAGGAGATTTGCAGCCGTTCGATTCAGCTATCGATCGCCGATTAGCATTTGGAATGAGCTGCACTCCAAAGCGATCATGCGAACGGCGATTTGGCGAGTCACGCCGCTATGAACCGATTGCCACCTACCAGGTCACTCTTACTGAGGAATTCGGCTTCGAGTGCAATGCGCGGGACGAATCGAGTATCCGCGGGAACGTCACGCTGCTTATGTTACGATCCATGCATTTATCAACGTGGAGCGACGTCGATTGCGACAAAACTTGGTCGCATCGAGAGGGCGCGTGTCGAATCAAACCGCCTGCATGCGACCGACGTCAAGGAGGCGTAAAGAGATTAGCGTTCGCATTGGTCGTTGCGTTGATCTTCGGAATCGCAATCGACCAGCACCCCGCAAGCGCTGCCCCCGAGAAGCCACCGCTCGTCGCGGCAGCCGACGAAGGCGCAAAAATCGACGACGTCTCGATCGAAGCGTATGGCGTCACGAACCGGCACACCGCGATGCGCTATCTCACGCTTCACAAAGGCGACATCGTAACGCAAAGCGCGGTACTGCGAGATTTTACGAATCTCTCGAAGCTCGCAGGCTTACGCACGCGCTTACAAATTCAACACACCGGATCCGGCGGCGTCACCCTACACTGGATCGTCCTGGATTCCGCTTTCGAACCGACCGATCATCCGTTCTACGGCGATCAGCCGTTATCGATCCCGATCCAGGGCTTCGGCACGGTGCTCACATCGCAGCCGCTCGATAAGAACGGCTCGAACCTCTCGCTCCTCACACAAGTCGCGTTGCGCGCGCAACTCGCACGCGTCCTTTACACCCGGCCATTATGGGTAAACACGGCGACCGGTCGCGAAGGCGATCTCATCATTAACACGTACGGCGCTCGCGGCGTATTTCGCGCGGGCCAGCCCGTCACCCAAGACATCTACAGCTGGGTCTCAGGCAACGAGATACTCTATTTATTGCGCGGTACGAACGGCACGCAAGTAGAGTTCGGGGTTCGCACGTCGCGCTCGACGAGCGCGAAGCCGACCTACATCATGGCGCCCTCGTTGATCGACACATATTACCATCCCGTCCGCACTACGACGCTCGAAGTTGGCCTTTCACATACCTGCCCCGTCGCACCGACGCGTTGGTATCCGCCGAACTGCTACGTGCAGTATCGCCTCGAGGCGTTCGATAACATCGGAGGCCTCGGCGCCAATAGCGAGTCTACTTCTGTTCTTGCGGATGTCGCGCAGTACACGCGCCTCGGTTCGTCGACGTTGGCCGTTCACGGATCCGTTACTCGCTCCGGCGGCGTTTTTCCAACGAGCTTCCTGACGTGCGCCTATACATTCGGCTATGCCAAGGCCACGTGCGGCACGGATACCAACCTCATCCAAACCGAGTTCCGCATCGCGGACGCGCGCCCGGGTCCGCTAAAGTTCATTCTCTTTACCGAA
>CAXTIY010000478.1:0-2442 GCA_964244215.1 uncultured bacterium | reverse complement strand
AGGCATCGGCATCGTTCCGCGGGCCGTCGTGCCGCTCGCCGCGCGCGACGGCGACAACGTCGTCATCGCGGCCCGGACGATGCCGTGGTATACGGGACCGACGATCGTCGCGGCGCTCTTGGCGCTCGCCCTGGTTCGTCGCGACGACGGCGCGCAATTCCGGCTCGCCGTGCAGGGCGTTATTCGTCGCGAACTCGAGCGCATCGTCGTCGGTCGCATCGAAGCAGGTTCGCTACGCATCGGAGATGAGGTCGTGCTCTCGCCCGGCGACCGCCGAGCCCGCGTCCGTACGCTCGAGTCTTGGCCGCCGAGCGGGCGAAGCGAAGCCCGTGCGGGCGAGTCGATCGGCTTCACGGTGGAAGGCCCGCTCTTCGTGGAGCGGGGCGACGTCGTCAGCGATCCAGGTTCGGTTCCCGTCGCCGCTTCGCGCTTCCGCGCGCGGTTGCTCTGGCTCGGAAAAGGCGACCTGCGCGTCGGCACGCGGCTGCGCATGCGCCTCGGCACGCGCCTCGCGCACGTCGAGGTCGAGGCGTTCGAGCGCGTCGTGGACATCGCGACCTTGCAGGGCGGCGAAGCGCAGCACGCGCGGACCAACGATATTGCGGAGATCGTCTTACGCAGCCGCGAACTCTTGGCGCTCGATACGGTCGCCGTGCACGCCGGCCTCGGACGCTTCGTTCTCATCGACGGACTTGACGTCGCTGCCGGCGGCGTGGTGCTCGCGGCGCTGCCGCAGGGAAACGACGTCGTCCCCGTCGGCCATCTGCTCGACCAGGGCGCGCGCGCTTGGCGCAACGGCCACCGCGGGGCCGTCCTATGGCTGACCGGCCTTCCCGCGGCGGGCAAATCCACGCTCGCCATGCAACTCGAACGGCGCCTCTTCGAACGCGGCGTGCAAACCTACGTCCTCGACGGCGATAACGTACGCACGGGATTGTGCCGCGATCTCGGGTTTTCGGCTGACGACCGCAGCGAGAACGTGCGCCGCGTCGGCGAAGTCGCAGCGCTATTTGCCGACGCCGGGCTCGTGGCGATCGCCGCTTTCATTTCGCCGTATCGCGCCGACCGGGAGGAAGCGCGGCGCGCAGCGGGCGCGGACTTCCACGAGATATACGTGAAGGCAGATCCCGCGCTGTGCGAAGCGCGCGATCCGAAGGGGCATTATGCGAAAGCCCGGGCAGGGTCCCTGCCCGGATTCACGGGCCTAAGCGGCGATTATGAGGAGCCGCTCGCAGCGGACCTCGTCGTCGACACCGCGGAGCTCTCGATCGACGGTGCCGTCGCGCTCGTACTCGACTACGTCACGCGGCAGATAGCTTTCGAGCGCGATCGCGCCATTTCAATATAGCGCCCGCTCGAGCGCCGCTCGACGGCCCCAACGCGTGTTATACGTTTCCGCCGGCCGTGCCATTTCTGAAAGTTCTTTCCGATCGAGCACCTCGAGGGTGCCGCGGTTGACGCTTTCGGGCGGTCCTGGTAGTATAACCGAGCCGAAGCAGGACGCGCGAGCGCCCTCACCGGATGCCTTCGGGCGATCCGGTCGCACGAACGACGACCGCCGGTAGGTCGAGTTTCGGGTGGGATGCTTTGGCATCGCCACCATTTTTTTTCTAGAGATTTCAGGAGAGTTCCCAATAGCAAGACCGCTGCGCATCAACGATCAAATCCGCATTCGGCAAGTCCGCGTCATCGACGACGAAGGCACGCAGCTGGGTGTGATGCCGACGGAAAATGCCCTCGGGCTCGCGCGTCAGAAGGGCCTCGACCTCATCGAGGTATCGCCGACGGCGATTCCGCCCGTTTGCCGGATAAGCGATTACGGCCGGCTCAAGTACGAGCAGTCGAAGAAAGACAAAGACACTCGTAAGAAGCAAAAGAATTGGGAACTCAAAGAAGTCAAACTCCGGCCTAAGATCGAGACGCACGATTACGAAACGAAAGCGCGCATGGCCGAGCGTTTGCTGCTCGACGGCGGCAAAGTCAAGGTTACGATCATGTTTCGCGGGCGTGAAATAACGTACACGAGTTTCGGTAAACGGCTGCTGGACCGGATGGCCGTCGACATGACGCCCATCGCCACCGTCGAGCGCGACGCCAAACTCGAAGGCAAGAACATGTTTATGATTCTCGCCCCGCGCGCCGTTCCGACCGGCCCCCCGAAGTTCACGCATCTCTCGGAACTAACGCAAGATTCGCCGGTAACCGGCTCCGCGACCAACGGAAAAGCGGCGGTCGTGCACGACGGCGACGATCGTGAAGACGACCACGACCACGACCACGATCACGATCACGAAGACGAAGACGATCACGATGTCGAGTCGGACGTAACGCAAGCAGAACCGGAACCAACACAAGGAGCCCTTTCCAGTGCCTAAGATCAAGACGCACCGAGGAACCGCCAAGCGCGTGAAGGTGAGTGCGAACGGAAAAGTCTCGCATCGC
>CAXTIY010000477.1:0-2451 GCA_964244215.1 uncultured bacterium | reverse complement strand
ACGATGCCGCTTTGGGAAGAAGCGGTTACGCCGCACGGCTCCGGCAGCCGCGTCCGCTACCGGCTCGCGGAGTGGCTACGCGATAGCGAGCGCTTCGTTTGCGTGAGCGATGAAGGCGGCACCGAGTACCTCGAGGTGCATCACGCAAGCGGCGAAGAGCCGCCCGTGCGCGCGACGAGCGAAGACATCGGCCGCGTGGTCGAACTTGCCGTCTCCCCGACGGCGAGCGTCGTGGCGGTCGCGAATCATCGGCAAGAACTCTTGCTGATCGATCTCGACGAGCGGCGCGTACGCACGATCGACAAGAGCCCAGCCTCGCGCATGTCCGGCCTCGCCTTCTCGCCCGACGGCCGCTATATCGCCTACGCCTGCGCGACGAAACCGGCAAATAGCGCAAGCGCGAACGCCGACACGTCGATCGTGCGCATCGCTAAAGTGAAATCCGGTAACCTGTACGACGTCACGCCGCTCCTGCGCGTCGACCGTTCGCCCGCGTGGGATCCCGAAGGCAACTATCTCTATTTTATTTCGACGCGCGACTTTAATCCGGTGTACGATGCGTTGCAATTCGACTTAAGTTTTCCGCAAGCGTCGCGACCGTTTCTCGTGACGCTACGCGCGGACGTGGCGAGTCCGTTCATTCCGAAGCCGGCACCGCTGCACAAAGACAATAAGCCGGGCGGTGACGACGACGAACCGGGCGACGGCGAGACGAACGGCAAAGCGAAAAAGCCCGCGCGCATAGAGATCGACTTCGACGGTATTACCGGTCGCATTCTCGGCTTTCCGGTCGATGAAGGCGATTACGAACAGATCGTCGCCGCGCGCGGCCGCGCCCTCTTCACGCAATTTCCGCAGCGCGGCATCAAGCCCGAAGGCGCGACGTGGAACGACGAGCCCGATACGGGTACGCTGCTCGGCTTCGATTTCGAGCAACAGCGCTTAGGCGTGCTCGCGCAGGAAGTCGGCGAGATGCGCCTCGGCTCCGACGGCCGCACGCTCGTGTACGCTTCGCACGAACGGGTGCGCGCGATCGATGCGCTCGGAGATCTTCCCGACGACGACGCGGGCGAACCCAAACCCGGCGTCGATCCCGGGCGCCGCAGCGGCTGGCTCGATCTCACGCGCGGCAGCGTGCTCGTCGAAGCGCGCGACGAATGGGCGCAGATGTACGACGAAGCGTGGCGCATGCAACGCGAACAGTTCTGGGACGAATCGATGTCGGGCGTCGATTGGAATCTCGTGCACGCACGCTATGCGAAGCTGCTGCCGCTCGTACGCACGCGCGCCGAACTCTCCGACGTGATGTGGGAAATGCTCGGCGAACTCGGCACGTCGCATGCCTACGAAATCGGCGGCGATCATCGCCGTCCGCCGCAGTACCGGCGCGGCTTTCTCGGCGCCGATCTCGTCTGGAACGGCGAGTCGTATACGATTGAGAAAATGTACCGCGGCGACTCGTGGAATCGAGACGCGGATTCGCCGCTCGCAGCGCCCGGGCTCGCGGTGCGCGAAGGCGATACGATCGTCGCCATCGGCGGCCAGGCCGTCTCGGCCGAAGTCACGCCGGACGAGTTGCTCGTCAACGCCGCGGGTCGCGACGTTCCGCTCACGATCGTTTCGGGAAAACATCGCCGGCGCGTCGTCGTGCGCGCCTTACGCGACGAGCGTATGTTGCGCTATCGCGCGTGGGTCGACGATAATCGCGCGTACGTTCACGCGCAGACGGACGGCCGGGTCGGCTATCTCCACATTCCCGATATGGGTCCGTGGGGGTTCTCCGAATTCCATCGCGGCTATCTGTCGGAATTCAATCGCGACGCGCTCATCGTCGACGTGCGTTACAACCGCGGCGGCCACGTCTCGCCGCTCCTTCTCGAAAAGCTCGCGCGCAAGCGCATCGGTTACGATATCTCGCGTTACAATCCGCCCGAACCCTATCCCAAGGAATCGGTCGCGGGCCCCATGGTCGCGCTTACCAATCAATTTGCGGGCTCCGACGGCGACATCTTCAGTCACGCCTTCAAGCTCTATGGGCTCGGACCGCTCGTTGGCAAACGCACGTGGGGCGGCGTCATCGGAATCAATCCCTATCACCGTCTCGTCGACGGCACCATAACGACGCAGCCCGAGTTTTCCTTCTGGTTCACCGACGTCGGTTGGCAAGTGGAGAACTACGGCACCGAACCCGATCACGATATCGATATCGCGCCGCAGGACGAGCGTACGGGCCACGATCCGCAGATGCAAAAAGCGCTCGAACTGATCGCGACCTTACGCGCCGCTCATACCAACGGCAAGCCTCATTTCGACGGCCGCCCGCAACTGCCGATTCCGGCGGAGCTCGCGCGGCTTCCGTGATCGCCGCGCTGCTCGCGCTCGTAACGGCGCCGGTCGCAGCGGCCACCGGACGCGCGGCCGAGCCGACTGCGGCGGACCTCGTCGCGCGTA
>CAXTIY010000476.1:0-2488 GCA_964244215.1 uncultured bacterium | reverse complement strand
TGCAGCATTTCGTACGTCGGCGTATCGTCCGGCGGAATCGTCGCGAGCGACAGCGGCGGCCGCGCGGCGCCGTACCGGCGGCCGTGTAGCGCGAATGCGTCGCGCAGCAGAGACAGCATGCCCAGGCCCAAGAGATCGATTTTGATGAGGCCGAGATCCGCCAGATCGTCCTTATCCCATTGCACGATCGTACGGTCGCGCATCGAGGCCCATTCCACCGGTGCCACGCGCACGAGCGGATCGCGCGTGATGACCATGCCGCCGGAATGGATGCCCATGTGGCGCGGAAAGCCGTCGATTCGGCGGCACAGTTCGAGTAAGAGGGCACCCGTTTGGCCCCCGATCGGTCCGCGCAGCGCGGGATCGGGATCAGGGCCGAAATCCTTGCCTTTAAAGCCGTAGAACGCCCACGGTTTGTTCGCTTCTTGCGAACGGATGGGAAGAGGCGGCGCGGCGTTCGCCGCGCTTTGAGGTTCGTCACTCGTTTCGAAGCCCGGTGTGTATGCGCGGCCGGGGGAAGCTGCGGGCTCATCGCTTGCCTCCGCGCGCGAGCGGCGTTGATTGGAGCCGGCATCGAGATCGCGGCGCCGGGCGATCGACTCCGGCAGATTGCTGCGCCCGTCGTATTCGGCGCCGGTCGCCCCCGCGAGCGATTCGCGCGCGTCGTATTCCTTAACGATCGCGTCGACTTGCGCGAGCGAAAGGTCGAGTGCTTTACCGATATCGCGAATCGCCGAACGCGTGCGATAGGTGATGACTTCGGCCGTCATCGCCGCGTGCTCGCGATCGTAGCGGTCGTAGACGTATTGGATCACGCGTTCGCGATCCCGGTGGGCGAAGTCGATATCGATATCGGGAATCTCGTTGCGCTCTTCGGAGAGAAAGCGTTCGAAGAGTAGATTCATGCCGATCGGATCGACGGCCGTAATGCCGAGGGCGTAGCAGACGGCGGAATTGGCAGCCGAGCCACGGCCTTGCGCGAGCACGCCGAGTTCTTTTGCCGCGCGTGCGATATCCCACACGACGAGAAAGTAGCCCGCGAGATCCATCCGGGCGATGATACCGAGTTCGTATTCGAGTTGACGCTCGACGTTTGCGGCGAACGGCGTACCGTAGCGTTCGCGGGCGCCGGCCATCACGAGCGTTCGCAGATACGAATGCGTGCTGTATTCTTCGGGCGGAATTTCGAACAACGGGAACTGGCCCGCGAGTCGCTCGAGCCGAAACGAACAACGTTCCGCGATCGCGAGCGTATTGCGGAGCGCCGCGGGATACGGCGCGAAGATCTGCGCCATCTGCGCGGGACTCTTCAAATAGAACTCGCGATTGGGCAGCAAGACGTCGCCCGCTTTGGGCAGGCTCGTGCGGTACTTCACGCACGTCAACACGTCGCACAACAGGCCGTCCTCGGGTGCAGCGTATGCGGCGCCGTTGCTCGCGACGTACGGTACGTGCAGGGACTCCGCGAGTTCGATCTGAGCGAGCACCAGGCGCGCGTCTTCGGGCCGCAAGTGGTGCTGGAGCTCGATGTAAAAGCTATCCGGAAAGTGGTCGCGTAAGACCGCGTAACGTTCCCGCGCGACGGCCGTATCGCCGCGCAGCAATGCTTCTTCGGCGTAGCCGTGCGCGGAGCACGATAAAGCGATCAGGCCGGCCGTTTTGCCCGAGAGATCTTCGAAGCGTAAGCGGGCGTCGCGTTTCTTACCGCGTAGCTGCGCGGCGGAAATAGCGTTCGCGAGATTCGCGTAGCCCGCGTCGTTCTCCGCGAGCAACACAATGCGCGGCCAGCGAGCCGATTCCGCGGGCGCGAGCGCCCGCCGCTTCGGGCGCAGCTCGGGCGCATCGAGCGTCAGCTCCACGCCCACGAGCGCGGCGAGCTTCGTATTCTTCGCGGCTTTGGCGAAACGGACGGCACCGTAAAGGCCGTCGCGATCGGTAAGTGCCAGGGCCGAGTACCCAAGCGCTATGCCGCGCTCGATCAGCTCTTCGGGATGCGACGCGCCTTCCAAAAATGAAAAATTGGACCGGCAGCGCAGCTCGGCATACGGCATGGAAGGCATCGAATCCCTACTGTAAAGCGAACGTACGTTCGATGTCAAACCTGAGGCTCGCGCGCAGCGCGCATGCGGGTTACGAGCACGATGAGAAAGACGACGGCGGAGACCGCCGCCGTTACCGGCGCACCGAGCGACCCGCGATAAGCCTGCGCGGCATAAAACGTAACAAAAACTCGAGACGCGAGCGTGAGTCGCCTATCACCTAGCTCGGCGTCAGCACGACTTTCTGGCAGCGATCTTGCTTGTTCATGAAAAGTTCGTACGCTTCGGGAGCCTCTTCGAGCCGATAGCGATGCGAGATGATCGACTGCGGCTCGATCTTTCCGTCCGAGATGAGTTGCAAGAGTTTCGGCACGTACTTGTGGACGTTGGTCTGACCCATCCGTAAGCGCAAACCTTTAGCGAAAGCTTGGCCGAGCGGAAACATGTCC
>CAXTIY010000475.1:0-2490 GCA_964244215.1 uncultured bacterium | reverse complement strand
GCTTCGTCAAGAACCAGCGTCAGGGGTGGGTGCTGTTCGCCGCGATGTCCATCCTATTCGTCGGCGGCTTCATCGTGACGTACGCAGTCGAGGCGGCCGGCAACCCGCTCATGCACGCGATGGGCGTGGCCGGCGGCAACATGGAGGGCAAGGAAGTCCGCTTCGGCATCGCGGCGTCCGCGCTTTTCGCAACGATGACGACGGATACGTCGTGCGGCGCGGTCAATGCGATGCACGATTCGTTCACGGCCCTCGGCGGCCTTATACCGCTGGTCAACATGCAACTCGGCGAAGTCGTATTCGGCGGAGTCGGCTCCGGCTTCTACGGTATCATCGTCTTCGTCATCTTGACGGTCTTCATCGCCGGGCTCATGGTCGGGCGTACGCCCGAGTATCTCGGCAAGAAAATCGAACGCCGCGAAGTGCAATTTGCAATTCTATCGGCTCTCGTCGTGCCGGTACTCGCGCTGATCCCGGCGGGGGTCTCGGCCGTCGAGCCGGCAGGCATCGCGACGCTGAACAACGGCGGCCCGCACGGGTTTAGCGAGTTGCTCTACGCATTCACCTCCGCCGTCAACAACAACGGCAGTGCATTCGCCGGCATCGGCGTCAATACGTATCTCAACGTGGCGATGGGCATCACGATGCTCTTCGGCCGCATCGCGATCATGATTCCGGTGCTCGCCCTCGCGGGCTCGCTAGCCGGTAAACGCTCGGTCGCCAGCACCGTCGGCACGTTTACGACGACCTCGCCGATCTTCGTCGTGCTGCTTATCGGCGTGATCGTCATCGTCGGGGCGCTGACGTTCTTCCCCGCCGATGCCCTCGGCCCCATCGTAGAACACCTGCTCGTCACGCAAGGAAAGACGTTTTAATGGTCTCGCGTTCGCGGTCGCTATTCGACCGTTCGATTCTCTTGCCCGCGATCGGATCGTCGTTCGCGAAGCTGGATCCGCGCGTGCAAGCGCGCAACCCGGTCATGTTCATCGTCGAAGTTGGGGCGCTCGTATCGCTGCTCTTCGCCTTTCGCGACGCGGCAAAGGGACAAGCCGGCTTCGATATCGCGATATCATTGTGGCTCTGGTTTACCGTACTCTTCGCGAACCTCGCGGAAGCCGTCGCGGAAGGACGCGGTAAAGCTCAAGCGGAGTTCCTCCGGCGCACGAAATCCGATACGTACGCGCGGCGCATTCGCGACGGCGTCGAGGAACGAATCGTCGCCTCGGCATTGCGCAAGGGCGACCGCATCGTCGTCGACGCAAACGAAGTGATTGCGGCCGACGGCGATATCGTTGAAGGCGCGGCTACGGTCGACGAATCGGCGATCACAGGCGAATCGGCGCCGGTCGTGCGCGAAGCAGGCGGCGACCGCAGCTCCGTTACCGGCGGCACGCGCGTCCTTTCGGATCGCATCGTCATTGAGGTCAGCACAAATCCTGGCGAGTCGTTTTTGGACCGCATGATCGCGCTCGTCGAAGGCGCGAAGCGCCAGAAGACGCCGAACGAGATCGCGCTTTCCATTCTGCTCGCCGGCTTGACCATCGTCTTCCTCGTCGCGGTCGCGACGCTCGCTCCGTTCTTCATCTACGCGGGCGGCGTACCGAGCGTCGTGGTGCTGATCGCGCTGCTCGTGTGTCTCATCCCGACGACGATCGGCGGCTTGCTTTCGGCGATCGGCATCGCGGGCATGGATCGCGTCTTGCAGCGCAACGTGCTCGCGATGAGCGGACGTGCCGTGGAAGCCGCGGGCGACGTCGACACGCTGCTGCTCGACAAGACCGGCACGATCACGCTCGGCAACCGCCAAGCGACGGAAGTCATCCTCGCCCCGGGGGTCGACGAGAACGAAGCGTACCGCGCGGCGTTTCTTGCCTCGCTTGCGGACGAAACGCCCGAAGGTCGTTCGATCGTTTCGCTCGCAACGTCGCATTTCAGCACCAACGGCAGCACCGATCGCGAAATGCCTAAGGACGCGACGATCGTTCCCTTCAGCGCGTACACGCGCATGAGCGGACTCGATCTCCCGGGCGGCCGCGCGCTCCGAAAAGGCGCCCCTAATTCGGTACGCACCTGGGTCGCGGAACACGCCGGCAGTACGGACGCGCAAGCCCTCAGCGGCGATGTCGAGCGCATCGCGCGCGCCGGCGGAACGCCGCTACTCCTCGCGGACGAACGCCGCATCCTGGGCGCAATCTATCTGCGCGACATTCTCAAGCCCAACATGCGCGAGCGCTTCGACCGGTTGCGCGCCATGGGGATCCGCACCGTGATGATCACGGGCGACAATCCGCTCACCGCAAGCGCCATCGCGCGTGAAGCGGGCGTCGACGATTTTCTGGCCGAGGCGACCCCCGAAACTAAGATGTCGCTCATCAAACGCGAGCAAGGCGACGGCCGGCTCGTCGCGATGACGGGCGACGGCACGAACGACGCGCCCGCTCTCGCGCAAGCCGACGTCGGCGTTGCGATGAATAGCGGCACGCAAGCGGC
>CAXTIY010000474.1:0-2492 GCA_964244215.1 uncultured bacterium | reverse complement strand
GCTCGAATTCGTCAAGTATTTAAACGTTTCGAGTTCGGTGCGAATCTCCGTAACGTTACTCGATTCGCTACCGGCCAATCACGACATCATCGACCCAACCAATCCGCGGCAACGCACGGACATCGTCTATCCGCGCGTGCGCGCATTAATCGAAGGGCCGCTTAGCTAGAAATGCTCGTCCGGCTCGGCATGACTCAGATCGTTTTGATCGTCGGCATTGGGGTTGATCGAGGAATCGCCATACACGATGTCCGTCTTCACCATTCCGGCGACCTTCGCTTCATCGAGCGAGAGCGGAGCGTCGTCGTCCGCTTCGGTGCGTAGTTCGGCCGGATCGTCGAGATCGGCTTCGGGGCGCTTCCAGTTATTCTCGTTCATGAATGTGCTTTCCGAGCGACGATCGCAATCGCACTCTCGAGGGTGTCGCAAACGTGCATGTGTTCGCGCAAGAATGTAAGATCGAAGATGCGTCGGACCTGCGTGCCGGGCGGCACGACCACCCCAAACGCGCTCCCCAAACGCCCGGCGAGCCCGATGATCGGCCGCAGGCCGCTGCTATCGATAAAGCGGCACTCGGCAAGGGATACGACGAACGCGGATGCACCCGCGCTCGCTTCCCAAAGATAGCGCTCGAAAATCGAGGCGTTGGCCAAATCGATTTCGTTTCCGACTTTGAGGACGCGAACGCCCTCGACCGTTTCGAGCGAAATGAGCGTATCGAACACGCGGTACTCCTGCGGACAAGCCGTACGCTCGAGCTTGCCCAGCCCGCGCCGGGTCCTAACGAAAGCGGCGACCGCGTAAACGCGATCGCCGCCCGACCTAGGGCGTCGGCAGTTATACGGTGCTACGGCGACCCGTTAGCGCGCGTAAGATGAACAACAGCACGACGGCTCCGACGAAAGCGACGAGAATCGAGTAGAGATTGATTCCGGTGGCCGACGAGTGTCCGACGAGATTGAAGATCCAGCCGCCGAGAAATGCGCCGACGATTCCGACGATGATATCTCCGATGATGCCGCCTGGGCCCTCACCGGGAACGGCCATCTTGGCGAGGGCTCCCGCAATAAGTCCGACGATAATCCAAGCTAAGATGCTCATAGTCTCTCTTTCAAGTGCTCCGAAGGTCCGATAGCGGCTCTGTTGAGAGCACCTTTGCCGCAGAAGCAGTTGCGGCATCCCCATCGCTCGCTTAAGTGGCGAGTAGTACGGCGTACTAGTGCCCAGGTTCGCACTCCGTTAATCGCCACGCGCCGCAAGAATTGCTATCTGCGCGATAACGGCAGCGGGCGTAATCGCGAGCAACCCCGCATCGGAGATGGTCGCGTGCGGATCGCCGTGGCGGCCCGCCCACAGCACGCGGTGGCGGTCGTGCGGCGGCGGTCCCCACGTCGCCGGTGGCGTCGGTCCGAAGAGCACGATCGATGCGCGACGATACGCACTCGCGAGATGGGCGATGCCCGTATCGCCGCAGATGACGCGCCGCGCCGTTGCTACCAGCGCCGCGAGTTCCAAGAGCGTCGTTTCTCCGGCGACGACGTGCGCGACCGGAAGCTCCGCACGACGCGCGACATCGAGCGCGAGCTCGCGCTCCTGCGCACTTCCGGTGAGGAGCACGCGCTCTCCGCGCGCGACGCAGTCCCGCACGACGAGAGCCCAGCGTTCCGCAGGCCAACGCCGCGCTTGGCTCGCGGCGCCCGCATGCACGAGCGTCGCTCCCGTTCGCTCGGGCGCCGGCATGCAGTCCGGAACGGCGAGCCCGAGCGCCCGCGGTTCTGCCGCAATGCCGGCGTGTTCCAGCAGGCGGCACCAGCGCACGACTTCATGCTCGGCCGCGTCCCACGCCGCGCCGGCCGCGCTCTCGGGTACGTCCGGATGCGCGAAGGCGATGAACCGCTCGGGCCGCGCCGCGAGCACGACATGGTGGCTCTGCGGACCGCTGCCGTGCAAGTCGATTCCGACGGCCGGAGCGCGGGCGAATGCGGGCAACGCAGCGAGCGGCTCGACGTCGAGCGCCGCGTCGAACGCGCCGCCGAGTAAAGGCAACAGCGCGTGAAGCCCCCGGGGTGCCGCGAGGATACGGCGGTGCTGCGGAAAAGCCCGGGCGATCGCCGCATAAGCCGGGACCCCCGTGAGAAAATCGCCGAGGCCGAGTGCGCGCAACACGAGCAGTGTCGGCTGCTTCGCGCCGCGGCCATCAAGCGGGCTGGCTGACGGCACCCGTTCTTTCGAGCGTGCGATAGACCTTGAGCGTTTCGGCCGCGACCCGATCCCAGCTGAATCGCTGTTGCGCGCGCGTCTTGCCCGCGGCCCCGAGCCTCGTACGCAGCGCCGGATCGCTCGAGAGTTCGCGCAGCGCCGCCGCGATGGCGCGCGGCTCGTGCACGGTAACGTGCAGACCCGTAAAGCGGTCGATCACCGAATCGTTGTGACCGCCGACGGCGGTCGCAACGACGGGCACACCTGCCGCCATCGCTTCGAGCGGCACGATG
>CAXTIY010000473.1:0-2523 GCA_964244215.1 uncultured bacterium | reverse complement strand
GCCGAGATCTTGTCGATCGGCGTGAAGTTCAGCGCGAGCGACATCGGCGCGAAGAACGTGCGCAACATATGTTCGCTCATGCCGCGCTTGCGATGCCACTGCACGTAGGTCAGATCGTCCTGCCGTTCGGCATAGTTATGATCGCCGAGCAGCACGGGCATGGTGCCCTTCGCGAACAGAAACTTCTCGAGCGTATTGAAGACGTATTTTCCATTGAGCACGGCGCCGACGCCGTTGAACGGCGCGGGCAAGTCGACGAAATGGAACTCTTCAAAGACGGCTTCATCCGAGGTCCAACGCGGCGAAAAGCCCGATGGAAAGCCCCAGGTCAGCGTATGCGGCTGCCATAGCACGTTGTGCGAGATGCCGACGTCCGCCAACAGTTGGTGAACGTTCGCATAGCCGCCGAAGAACGAGTGCAGCCCGGACTCCAGCCAATCGCCGTCGCGGTCGCGCCAGGACGAAAGCTTACCGCCGGCGATATGCCGTTTTTCGAGAACGAGCGCCGTCTTACCGACGTCGGCGAGATACTTCGCGGCCGCGAGCCCGGCCGGACCCGCGCCTACGATGAGAACATCTGGTTCGGTCGTTGCGATCAGAGGACGAACTCCTGAGGACCGGCGACGGTCGGCATGTCGATCGCGGTTAAGCCCGCGATGATGATTTCTTCGTACACGTAGCGCATAGACGCCGTCATCGGAAGGATCGTCGCCGAGACGGTCGCGCCATCGTAATTAGCGCTCGTAATGGCGGGCGATGCGTTGAGATGTGAGATCAGTTTCACCGCGTCGATGTCCTTCCCGCTCAAATTTTTCACGGGAACGGATATCGCGATCCTCGTCGCGGCGGAGAGTCCGCGCGAACGCAACTTGCGCATCACGGTATCGATGTTGCCGGGGAATTGGTAATCCAACGTCGCCGCAGACGTTGCCGGATCGACGGCGATGTTCGTCGCTCCCGCCGTGGCTTCCAAAATCGACCGAACGTCGGAAAGGTCGGCCGGGTTCAACATGGTGACGGGGATCGTTAGCGAAGCCGCAGCGGCCATCGTGTTCCTTCCTGTGCACCTGCGGTGCGGTAAAGCGTAGGTTGCGCCGTCGATTATAATCGTACCCGAACCCGGATCTAGAAAGTTGTAGCCTGCGCCTCATGGCCACTCTCATCGCTCCTTCGACGAACATACGAGAACTCGTCGGAGATCTCCCGATTGCGGCGGAAGTCCTTTCCGCGTTCGGTTTGCAGTGCTCGGGTTGCGGCGTCAACAAATATGAGACGCTCGAAGCGGGCGCCAAGGCACACGGTCTGCGCGTCGAGCCGATCGTAGCCGCGCTCTCGCAAGCTCGCCTCTCGGGCCGCGTACCGACCATCATGAACGACGACCGGCGGCCGCACGTGGGCGCGCCCGGCACCTTCGCGCGGCGCGGCTCGTTCAAAGCCGTCGTACCCGTGATGTCGGGCAAGGGCGGCGTCGGCAAGTCGCTTACCACGGCGCTGCTCGCGGTCGGATTACGGCGCCAAAACAAACGCGTCGGCATTCTCGACGCCGATATTACCGGGCCCTCGATTCCACGCCTGTTCGGTTTGCGCACGCCGCTCGGCATCGAGAAGGATCCGAACCAAGCGCCGGGGGCGCCCGCGGGCCAAACGCGGCCGTTGTTCGTTCCCGCGACGACCCGCGCCGCGATCGAAGTCGTGAGCGCGAATCTGCTGACGCCAGAAGAGGATACGGCCATGATTTGGCGCGGACCGATCCTTTCGGGAGTGATCCGCCAATTCTACGAGCAGACGCTTTGGAGCGATCTCGACGTGCTGCTCATCGATCTGCCGCCGGGAACCTCGGATGCGCCGCTGACCGTGTTGCAATCGCTCTCCATCGACGGCGTCGTGCTCGTGACGATGCCGCAGGCGCTCGCGACGATGATCGTGCGTAAAGCGGCAAATCTCATCCATCAGATGAAAAAACCGATCCTCGGCGTGATCGAAAACATGTCGTATTTCGTGGCGCCCGATACGGGCGTGCGCTACGACCTGTTCGGGCCGTCATATGCGGATCAAGTCGCGGAACTCGCGAAAGCGCCCGTACTCGCGCGTATTCCGATCGATCCGACCCTGCTCGCGCTCGCCGACGCCGGGCGCATCGAAGAAACCGAATCTCCCATACCAAACGCCCTTGCAACGGCGCTGCTCGCCGCGCTTGCCGCCACACCCAAGGCAAAGGAAACGATCTCGATCATCTAGCTACGGGACGGGTGGCGCTCGAGCACGACGAAGATGGGCTTCATGGGTAATGCTTCGGTCATACGTCGTTTCAGTATCGGGCTTGCGGCCGGGGCCGTCGTGGGGTACAGCGTCGTGCGTACCGCGCAGGCGCTCGCCGAGCTTCGCCATCCGGCGGCGCCGGCTGAAAAAGACCCGGTGCTATACGGCCGGTTGCGCCGCGCATTGATGCTCGCCGGCATGGCACGTTCTCTCGCGACGCTGGCGGCGACCGCATTTGCCGTCTGGCCGCAAATCGAGCCGCCC
>CAXTIY010000472.1:0-2532 GCA_964244215.1 uncultured bacterium | reverse complement strand
GCTTGAATCGCGACGAAATCCCAATGCTGCGAAGCCATATTGTCGATCGCCGTGCGCTGAGCCGTCGCGCTGAGTTGCCCGTCGAACCAGGTGACTTCGACGTTATACAATTTGCCCCACGCTTCGGCGGCTTGCTTTCCTTGCGCGCACCACGTCGCTTGCAGCCCGGCATTCGAAAAAGCCGCTTTGAGCGGTTTACTCGAACGGCCCGTTTCTGCAAAGATCTGCGCGGCCGTCGCCGGATCCGTGCCGAGCGCCGTAAAGAGCGAAGCGGCGCCCGCAGTCGCCGTTGCCGAGCGAATAAATTGCCGGCGCGAACTCGCCGAAGAGAAGAGATCCGACATACCTTACGCCCCCGAGCCGTAGCGATCGAATGAAATCAAAGTACCGAGCGAATAAAGATTCGCATCGCTCGACAACTGCGGTAGACTTTTCTTCCATGCCCCGAGGACCTGCGGATAACGCATCTTTTGCACGTTCCGCTGCGCGCGAAACTGAATGCAGTTAAGTGCACTTTACTAGCGCTTGTCGAAAAGATTTACGAATCGCACGACTCAATGTTGTATATCGATTCGGTGCACGAAGAGCTGCGCTCGTGTAACCGCCGATCGACGCGACTCGGTATCGAACGTCGCGGCAACTCGCTGTAGCGAGTCACGAACGCGAGCGAATGTTCCCCTAAAAGGGGGAACATTCTTCGCCATGAAGCATGCGCTAATCAGGCGCCGTGCGCTAATACCGTCATAGGGGATTACTTTGTTTTCTTTTCGTCCGATCGCAGTCGCGTTCACCGTTGCGGCAGCGATGCTCGCTTCGGCTTTGCCGGCATTCGCCGTATCGGTCACGATCAACGGCCAAGCGGTCACGCTCGCGCCGCCACCGATCGAGCGGGCGGGACGCGTCTTCGTGCCGCTACGCGGCGTGTTCGAGAAGCTCGGCGCGAGCGTCGTCTACGAGGCGGGCGTCATCAATGCGAACGGGAGCGGCCGTACGATTTCGCTTAAGATCGGTTCGAATCAAGCGACGGTCAACGGGAGCGCCCAAACCGTGGATACACCGCCGTTCATCGTCGGCGCCACGACCTACGTACCGCTACGGTTCATCTCGGAGGCGCTCGGTGCGGGCGTCAATTACGACGGAACGAATAAGCTCGTGGCGTTGACGACGGGTCAAGCGCCGGTTGCCGCCGCCGCAGCGGCGACTCCGCTCGCGAACATTCTGCAGGGTTCGCAGCCCGACCGTAACGCGTACGTCGGCTCGACGAAGCCGACCATCTCTTCGACTTTCGGTACGAAAGTCGATCCGAACAGCGTCCGCGTGACGCTCGACGGTCTTGATGTGAGCCGTAACGCGACGATTTCTGATAGCGGTTTCGTGTACGCACCGTCCTCGCCGCTACAATCGATAAAACATTCGGTCGTGGTCGCCGGGAAGCTGGCAGACGGTAGGCAGTTTTCGGAGACGTACGGCTTCTCCTCGGGCAGCCTCGCACCGAAGGATTCCATGATGCTAAGTTCCCCTGCGGATGGCACGAGCGTCCCCGCGAATTTCACGGTCACCGGGCGCAGCGCTCCGAACGCACGCGTGCGCATCGTGGCGGGTGCGACCGCGAGCCTCGGCGGAGCCTTCGCTTTCGGAGCCGGAAATTACACGGGCGATACGGTCGCCGACGCCTCGGGTAACTTTTCACAGAGCGTCAACCTGCAGACGGTCAGCGGCGCCGCAATCGGCTTAACGGTCACCGCAACCGATCCGCAAACCAAGGAGAGCTCGCAGAAGAAACTGCGTTTGCGCGCCCAATAATGCACGGGTGCCCCTCCGCCGTAACGCTCTCGTAACCGGAGCCGCGCGGGGCCTCGCGCGCGGGATCGCAATCGACCTTGCAGGCGCGGGCTTCCGCGTCGCGATCACGTATCGCCGCGCGGGCACGGCGCCGGACGATACGCTCGCGGCATTGCGCGCCGCGGGCTGCGCGGACGCGCTCGCCTTCGCGGCCGACCATGTGGTTCTCGGCGAGACCGAGCGTGCCGTGCGCGCCGCGGAGGCGGCCTTCGGCGCGCTCGATGCGTACGTCCATGCGGTGGGACCGATCGTCGTGAAACGTTTCGCGAAATCGACGCTCGCCGAATATACGGAAATGCTCGACGGCAATCTGCGCAGTGCCGTCGAAGGTGCTTTCGCCGTCTTACCGGGTATGCGCGAACGTTGCTTCGGACGAGTGATCTTTTTCGGTATGAACGGATCGCACGCCACGTTACCGGCGCGGAGCATGAGTATATACGGTGCCGCGAAAGCCGGCGTCGTCGCTTTCGCTCGCTCGCTCGCTCTGGAAGAAGCGAGCCGGGGTATAACCGTCAACGTAATCGAGCCCGGCGACATTCGGGACAAAGGGGTAGACCGCGCAGGGGCGGCCCAAGTCCCGGCCAACAATCCGACCGGCCATGCGGGATCCTGGCAGGACGTCGCGTATGCGGTGCGCTTCCTCGTTTCCGACGACGCGAGTTTTATCAACGGTATGACCCTTGGAGTCAA
>CAXTIY010000471.1:0-2538 GCA_964244215.1 uncultured bacterium | reverse complement strand
TGTCGCGGCGGCAACAGACTTTTCTGAACAGACTTCGGTTCCGGTCCTTCGGCCGTGCCAGTGGGCTGTGGCGGCGGCGGCACGGTTGCAGATTCGGACAGCGTCCACGTCGCAAAGCCGAGGGCCACGAAGAGCGTTTGCAAGCCACGCTCTTCCGCGTTTGCCTGCGCTTTTAAATGTATGCCGCGCAGCTTCGCCCGCGTCTTCACGTCGTCCGCAACCTCAAGATCCGCGAGCGTGATCGGTGCGCCCTGAGCGAGCTTAGCGATCACCGCAGTGCCGCTATCCGGTAACGCGAGCGTGCCCGCTTTGAGATCCTTGAAGAAGATCAGAGGGTTGTTGCGGGTGAAGTCGTTCAGCTTCGTCTTAAAGGCGTAAATTTGGTCGCGGAGCGACTGAGATACGGCCCGCGTCTGCGCTATTGGCACAACCGGCGATGTTGCATCGGGCGAGTCTAAGACCTGTTGCTTCATGTCAAGATTCGACACTGCTCTGCGCCGCCAGCGACGCTGCAAACGATAAACCTGCGAAGCAGCCCGTGGGCGGTGCGACCATGTCGGCGGCGTTTTGCTTGAGGTAATGCAGCCACAGAGCCAGGGTAAGCAGACGGCGCGCCATGCGTGCGTCGCAAGCTTCGACTATCGCTCTCGCGGGCGGCACGGAAGAGCAGCACGCGCGGGGCTACTTGCTGTCGCCGAGCAGTGCTTCTTTCGGAATCGGCAACGCTTAGTTGATCGTGCAACTCATTGCCAGCGGTTTGAGAACACACGCCGTTTTACGCCGCACTTACCGAACGTGCAATCGCTTCCGCGCGTCGCTTCAGATCATCGCGAGCATTCGTCGGCGAAACGATCGTCGCTTCACCGCCGAAGCTGAGGACCCAAGCGACGAGTTCGTCGATCTTCGAGACGAGAAACGTCATCCGTAGCGAGCCATCCAGCTCGTATCGCGACGCAACCTCGGCTGGCCACCGTCGACACGCGACGAACGCGGCAGCCGCAGCGTTGACCTGGATCACAACTTCTTGGGCAGCTTCATCGGAGACCATCGTGCCGAAAGAGTACCGGAGCGCGCTTGACAGATCGAGCGAACTGTCGAAGGCGAAAGCGTCGTCTTCTATGCGGACGTCGCTCATGCGATCCAGTGCGAATAGCCGCGGAGTGGGAAGTGGGGCCGTATCACCTTCGAGCGTTCCCCAGACGTAATAACGTCCGTCGTGAACGTGCACCGCATACGGCGCGATCGTGCGCTCGGAGTCTTCTCCGCCCGCAGTCCGCACGTAGGCGAATGACAACCAGCGCCGCTCACGCACGGCGGAAAGCGCTCGATCCAGGTTTGCAAAAAAGTCGGCCTCGCCGCGTGGTGACGGATGTCGCGATGTGACGACCGCTACGGCGTCGTGATCGTCTAGGGCGACCCGCGCCTCCAAGACCTCGAGTACATCGCCCAACGCCTCTTGTGCTACGCCACCAAGTGCGTTAATGGCGGCGCGTACTTGCGCCAGTTGCGCGCGTGTGCGCGTGTCGATACCGAAGCGGGCGATGGATGCATTTGGAGGAACGTGATAATAGCCGTCCGCGGCGAAATACGTGAGCGGCAAGCCGGCAGTCTTAAGCTCAGCCTTGATCCGTTTGAATGAACTATGCGAACCGACGCCGGCCAGAGCAAGCAAATCGGCTTTGCGAATCTTTCGATCACGTTCCAGCACTCGCATTGCCGCGATGAGGCGCTCGACGCGCCCGCGCGACTTCGGCTCCAGTGGGTGGGTCGTATTCTGACCCGGGTCTTCATCTGAACGGCCTGACGTCATCTTCACTCCCGGCTATGATATCGGCATGGATGAAGACGATACCGAGCGAGACGACGATTACGATCCCGAGGTCGAGGTTTCCGCAGCCCTAAAAAAGCTTTGCGGCGTGCTGTCGGCCGCAGGTTTCGATCATCGCAGCGGTCCAGCAAACTGGCGCCAAGTGCTCCTGCTTGGACAGCACCGCGAATGGCTTCTGCACGCACGCCTGGACGCGGAGTGGTTTCACGTCACGACCAACGTAGGTAAGCTGCCCGCCGACCAAGGATTGCGTTCGGAACTCCTTTTGTGGCTCGCGCGGGAGAATAACAAATCGTGCGCGCTTCTCAAATATTCCGTTTCGGCTTCCGATACGATCGTGCTCGAGTTTTATATGCGCTCGCAGCTGCTCACGTACGACGACGTCCGCAACTCGATTTGGTTCCTTCATTCGACGGCTGAACGCGATTACGTACCGCTTATTCGCATCGCGTCCGGGGAAGCGCGGCTCAGCGCACTTTCAAAAGCATTTTCAGCGAACACCCTAATCCAAGATGGGCCGGTGAGCCAATGAAGGAGCAGTCGGCCGATGCCCTACGAGTTGACCGTATCGCCGGCGCCATGTTCGGAGCGGCCATCGGCGACGCACTCGGGTCGGGGTTCGAGATGCTTCGGAACGACAAGATCGAGCGACATCTCGGTTCCACATTTGTGACGGATTTTGAACCAGCGTTACGCGGCTCGCTGCTTTA
>CAXTIY010000470.1:0-2550 GCA_964244215.1 uncultured bacterium | reverse complement strand
TTGCCGGCGCCGCCCCGACGCCGCTTCCCGGCGGCGCGAATCAAGTCAAAGCTCAGTCGGGGACCGTTGGGCAAACCGTATGGAACGGCGCGGTCCGCCTGACGCTTTCGGAGTTTCGCGATGCGACGCCCGACGAAACGGCCGCGATCGTGCCGAGCGCCGGCAAAAAAGTCGTCGTGTTTACGATGAAAATTAGAAACGGTCAGCACGATGCGTTCATCGACTTGATCGAATACACGCTAGCGGACAAAGACGACGTCGCCGTATCGGTTCCTACCATGGCTTACACGCACGCAAATCTAAATATCATTCAAGGAGCTGCCCAAGTTCAGAAGGCCGAAGTAACCGTCGACCAAGACTTCGTGCCGGTGAAGCTCATCGCGCAGTGCGTGACGTGCGGCTCACACTCGTCATTCAAAACGGTACGTTTTTCGATACCGGCGGCCGCACAGTAACCCGCCTCGCTAAAGATACTTCTCCGCCGGATGATGTTGGATCCAATGCCGCGCTATATCGACCCGCCGTGCGATCCATACATCCTCGCGGCGGGAAACATAATCGAGAAATCTCGCGAGCGCGGCCGCGCGGCCCGGCCGTCCCGCGAGCCGCGTGTGTAGACCGACCGACATCATTTTCGGCGTCGTCTTGCCCTCCGCATATAAGACATCGAACGTATCTTTGAGATATTCGAAGTAACCGCTCGGCGCCGTAAAACCGGGTGGTACCGAGAACTTCATGTCGTTCGCGTCGAGCGTGTACGGAATAACGAGATGCGGCTTCGCATCGACGCGCACCCAATACGGTAAGTCGTCGTTGTACGCATCCGAATCGTAGAGAAAGCCGCCCTCCTCGACCACGAGCCGCCGCGTATTCTCGCTCGGCGCGTACCGGCAATACCATCCGAGCGGGCGCTGCCCGATCGTCCGTTCGATCGAAGCGACGGCGCGCGCCATCTGCTCGCGTTCTTCGTCGATCGGCATATTCTGAAAGCCGATCCAGCGCCAACCGTGCGAGCACACTTCGTGGCCGGCCGCCGCGATGGCACGCGCCGCTTCCGGGTTGCGTTCGAGCGCGAGCGCGGCGCCGAACACCGTAACCGGTAATGCGTTGTCGGCGAACATGCGCATCAAGCGCCAAAAGCCCGCACGGCTCCCATACTCGTAAACCGACTCCACGATGAGGTCGCGCTTGCCTAAACCGACCGTCGCTCCCGGCACTTCCGTGAGATACATCTCGGAAGTTTCGTCGCCGTCAGGAATCGAGTATTCCGAACCTTCCTCGTAGTTCATCACGATCTGCACGGCGATGCGCGCGCCGTTCGGCCACGCCGCCTGCGGCGGATGGGCGCCGTATCCGATAAGATCGCGCGGATAAACGTCCGCAGAACCGGGATCGTGCATGCCGTGGCCTGATTTCTGCCGCTTGAGGGCGAAGGATTAGGCGATGAACGAAGACGCGATCGCGCGGCTGCCCAAAGCCGAATTACATCTGCATATCGAAGGAACGCTCGAACCGGAACTCGCTTTCGAACTCGCGCAGCGCAATGACGTAACGTTGCCATTTGCCGATACGGCCGCGCTACGCAGCGCGTACGAGTTTACGAATCTCCAATCGTTTCTCGACGTCTATTACATGGGCGCGTCCGTGCTCTGCACCGAGCGCGACTTCTTCGACTTAGCCGAAGCCTACTTCCACCGCGCACGCGCCGCGGGCGTCGTTCACGCCGAACTCTTTTTCGATCCACAAGCGCATGCGGCGCGCGGCGTGCCGTTCGCCACGGTCATCAACGGTTTGTGGGCCGCGGTGAGCGCGAGCGAGGAGCGGCACGGTCTCTCCAGCGGCCTCATCATGTGCTTCTTACGCGATCTCGGTGCGGAGGCCGCGATGGCGACGCTCGAAGCGGCGTTGCCGTTCCAGGAACGGATTAGCGCCGTCGGACTCGATAGCGCGGAAGTCGGCTATCCGCCGGGCCCGTTCCGCGCCGTCTTCGCGCGCGCGCGAGCGGCCGGCTGGCGCGCCGTCGCACATGCGGGCGAGGAAGGCCCCCCGGCCTACGTGACGTCGGCGCTCGACGATCTCGGTGCGGAACGGATCGATCACGGCATCCGCAGCCTCGAAGATCCGCAGCTCGTCGCGCGGCTGCGCGCCGAGCGCATTCCACTTACGGTGTGTCCGCTCTCGAACGTCAAGTTGCGCGTGGTCGAGCGGATCGACGACTTACCGCTCATGGAAATGATCGAGCAAGGGTTGTGCGTGACGATCAATTCCGACGACCCGGCCTATTTCGGCGGTTACATCGACGATAATTATCGGGCACTCGCCGCCGCCTTCGATCTCGACGTGGAACGACTCGCCGTCTTCGCGCGCAACAGCATCGAAGCGGCCTTTCTCGACGAAGAGCGGCGCGCGCGTTATCTCGCGCAACTCGACGGCGTACTCGCACGCTGATGCCGCCCGAAACGAACGTCGTCGAACGCCTCGCGGCCCTTGCCAAGATCGGTGCCATGGAAGACGGCATCGATCGCGCGCTCTTTTCAGCGGCGGACTATA
>CAXTIY010000469.1:0-2560 GCA_964244215.1 uncultured bacterium | reverse complement strand
CACGAGCGGACTCGTCCCCGTATCGATAACGACGAGCGCTCCGCGAAACGAACGGTCGCCGCCGGACACCGTGCGTTCGCCCGTGAACGAACCCGTGGCGCGGACGAGTTCGACAGTCGAGTTCGCGACCTTACTTTCGCTACCGCTATGCCACTCGTCGCGAATCTTTCTTACGCGTTGCATCACCGCGTGCTGGTCGACGCGCACGTCCGCGTGAATACCGAGCGGGGCCGCGGCGCGCGCGCGACCGGCGTTGTGGGCCGATGCGAGATACGCTTTCGAAGGCGTGCAGCCGTAATTGACGCACGTTCCGCCGAGTCGGCCGCGTTCGAAGAGCACGACGCGTTTGCCCGCTTCCGCAAATGCGAGCGCGAGCGGCGTTCCGCCCTGTCCGCTCCCGACTACAATGAGATCTACGTCTTCGGGCACTGCTTCAATCCTATTCGAATAACGCGTTGCGTGTTATCCACCTTGCACGACGACGCGCCGCTCGGCCGAGCGCCAGACGATCGCGGCGAAGAATGCAAAGAGTACGAGCCAAACCATCTGCGTCGCAAAGGCGGCCGCATAGCCGGCGGGTCTAATCTGTCCGATATAGATTTGCAGCGGCACCGAATAAATGGCGGCGAACGGCGTGCTCTCGACGATGCGGCCGAACGCTCCGGGGAAGAGCGAGAGCGGTAAGATTTGACCGCTCAACAGATCGGATGCCCAGCGAACCGACATTTGAATGGCTTGCGTTTCGAGCGTCCAAAACGCGACGGCGTTCATTAGAAAGTTGATGAGGAAGTTTACGAAATAGCCGAGAGTGAACGCGAACGCGAATGCGACGAGCGTCGCGAACGAAGGTACGTCCACGCGCACGAGCAACAATGCGAGCGCGAGCGACGGCAGGATCGTGAGCGCATGAAAGACCGTTTCGCCCAAGCCGTCGCTAAAGAAGAAGAGCGGCAAGCTGATCGGCTTCATCAAGTCGGTCGCGATCGAACCTTCGCGCACGCGCGTTTGAATCTGCCGGCTGCCGTCGACCTCGAGAACGAGCGACATGAGCAGCGCGACGGCGGAATACGTAATGATCGCGTGCAACGGCAAATTCGACGGTGCGGCGTTCTGCGCGTATAGCGCCGTCCACAGCGAGCGCAGCAAATAGATTCGTAAGAGAAACGAACCGACGTCCGTAAACACTTCGAAACGATACGTTGCCGAACGCGCGAACGATTTGCGTGCAAACTCGATGTAGGGTGTCGCGACGTTCATGCGGGTGTGTACCCTTCAACGTAGATGCGCCGAATGATCGACTCGAGTTCGGGTTCTTCGATCGAAACGTCGCTCACGCCATAGCGTTCGGTCACGCGCCGTATCAGTTGGTCCGCGCTGATCGTCTTACGATCGAAACGCAGCCGCGCGATATCACCCGTGCGCGATTCGAGATCGGCGCCCGGTATCGCGAAACCGTCGGCCGCTTCGCTCAGCGTAACCACGAGCGTGCGATGCGTGCCGTACTGATCTTTGATGCGTTCGATCGACCCGTCGTAGATCAGGCGTCCGTCGTCGATGAGGACGATGCGCCGGCAGAGCCGTTCGACGTCGGCGAGATCGTGCGTCGTCAAAACGATCGTCGTACTGCGCTCGGCGTTGATGCGCGCGACGAACGTCCGGATCGCTTCTTTCGCGACCACGTCGAGGCCGATCGTCGGCTCGTCGAGATAGACGATGCGCGGATCGTGCAGCATAGCCGCCGCGAAATCGCCGCGCATGCGTTGACCGAGCGAGAGCTGGCGCACGGGGGTTCGCATGAAGCTCTCCATCTCGAGGAGCTCCGTAAATTCGGCGAGATTCTTACGATACGTCGCCTCTGGCACGGCGTAGATCGCTCGCAGTAACTCGAACGATTCGACGAGCGGAAGATCCCAATACAACTGGCTGCGCTGGCCGAACACCACTCCGATGTTGCGTGCGTTCCGCTTGCGCTCTTCGTAGGGTACGAGCCCGGCGACGCGCACGCTGCCCGAGGTCGGCACGAGGATGCCCGTCAGCATCTTGATCGTCGTCGACTTTCCGGCGCCGTTGGGGCCGATGTAACCGACGAGTTCGCCCTCGTCGAGCGCCATCGTGACGCCTTCTACGGCCACGCGTTCGACGCTTTCGCGGGAGAAGAGCGTTTTGAGTGCCCCGCCCGCACCCGGTATTCGTTTAACGGAGCGGAACACTTTACGCAGATCGTGCGTCTCGATGATGGGCATTAGGTTCGGCGTTCGATTCGGCAGCCGAGCGCTCCGTTCGAATGCAGCGCGCCCGTGTAGAAAGCGACTGATCTAGTGAAAACGACGGTTTGGATCGCAGGCGATCAGTTGACGCCCGCGCACTCGGCGCTAGAAGGGCTCGATCCGCGCGAGACGGTGGTCTTACTGATCGAGTCGATCGCGCGCGGGCGCGAACGGCCGTATCATAAGCGCCGCCTCGTGATGATCTACGCGGCGATGCGCGGATTCGCGGACGACTTGCGGGGCGCCGGCTGGACGGTCGATTATTATGCGGAGCGCGAGGACTATGCGGCGCC
>CAXTIY010000468.1:0-2581 GCA_964244215.1 uncultured bacterium | reverse complement strand
ATCCGGCCGAAGGCAATGCAGATCGTGGCGGCGTGGAGGTGAAGTACTGCGACGGGGATAGTCGAAGCGAAGAGCGCTACGATCGTGCCGGGAATACGTTTCATGAGTCGCGAGCACGTGAGAATAATGAACAGCGATGAAATCGAGACGGCGAGAGTCGTAGGCGCAATCGTAGCGGCGTGCGTGACGAGCGCTACCATGCGATCGCTAAAATCGGCCGCAGCGTGCGGGTACGTTATGCCGAAAAAGTCTTTTAGCTGCGTCGATGCGATCAGTAACGCAATGCCGTTCGTAAAGCCGATGGTTACCGGCCGAGGAATGTACTTTACCGCCGCTCCTAATCCCGTCGCCCCCATGACGACTAAGATAACGCCGGCCATTATTCCGACCAAAGCGAGACCGTTGAGCCCGAACTTGGCGACGATGCCGGCAACAATGACGACGAACGCTCCGGTGGGTCCGCCGATTTGGAAGCGAGAGCCACCGAGCGCCGAAATGATGAAGCCAGCGATCACGGCTGTATATAAGCCGGTTTGCGGCGTTACGCCGGACGCTATGCCGAACGCCATCGCCAAAGGAAGGGCGACGAGTCCGACGGTTACCCCAGCAACGAGATCCCCCGCGAACGTGCTTAGGCTGTAGCTACGTATGCAATCGACCGAAGCCGGAGTCCACCGCCGGTTCATTACACGGAGCGGGCCCGTGCCCGGATCGAGCTATTGCGATCCGCGAAGCTCGCTTTACTGCGCGAGCCTGTCGATATGGTCGAAGGGTTAGTGCGGGCGTCGTCGCTCTTTTCGATAAACCACGACCTTCGCGACCGCTCGTGGGAACCCGCCTACTTCGAATCTAGCCTGCGATCCGCAATCTCGGAGGCACCGAGCATCGTAGGACGAGTTCAAGCCGCAATAGTTAACCGGAGCTGCTCTTGATTTTGCTGCACCCTCTTCTCAGTGCCGAACGCTTGCGACCCGGCTTCGTTCCGGCCGGAAAGCGAAATCATACGTTAAGACGTCTTCGCACTTCCGCGAGCGTGGTCTGCTCGATCTTCGAGTAAAGGTCGTGTTCGTCGATTATGCGGCATCCAAGCTGGAACTCGAAGAGGTCGCGGTTTTCCGCAGTAGGCACGGTGGTCGCCTCGCGATCGCCGAGATTCGATCGAAAGATGCCCGCCGCACTAATCGGTAAGAAGTCTTCGTAGACGATCGGATCGCAAACGACGGATCCCTCTCGTATCAGATCGGACATATCGCTCGACCGGACATCACCGTCGCCGAGCGCGCGTTCGTTACGTACGTCGTAGCGAAAATAAGCGAGCTCTCGCACGCGAAGCTCTTCATACGTATCCGGGAATGACTCGAACGCCGCCTCCAGCGAGCGGCCGTAATCCGAGTCGCGCGCTCCCTCGCTCGTAGACGCCGAGTTGCGAACATCGTCCAGCAAGCGATCGTAAAGCGCGCGCCCGCGTGGTTTCAAAGCGATGCCTCGTTCTTCGATTTCGCCGAAGCGAGCGGTATGAAAACCCGGAACGAACGTACCGGTGCGGTCCCGAAACGAAATCCGTTCGTCTAGCGCTTTGAAGCTCGTCTGACGTAAGAGAATGGGACAAGCTCTCCTGGGAGGCCCTTCGATGAGCGCCTTCGCCGGCAGTTCGCGCTCGAGCATAAGCTGCTGCGCTGCGTCGATATCGAGCGTGCGTGGTGTCAGATGGTTGATATGCGGGCCCGCAAAACTCGCGACGTCGGCAACGACCGGGTGGGCGCGTAAGAGCGTATCGTAGGTCTCTCGGTCGACCGATGCTCGCGCATGCCACTTGAACGTCAACAGCGCTTCGGAAACGAATTCCCGCGCTTCTCCCTCGCTGAGCCCGGCCGCTTCGGAGCGGTCGATGAGGCCGCGAATCCGCGGGCTGAAGATATCGCGCCGTGCCAATGCACCGCGGACGGTTCGCAAGACCTCGGTATCGTCGATGAGGTCGAGGCGAAGCAGCGAGGTGAACATGCGAAACGGATTGCGACGCAACGACTGCTCGCTCGTCGGCCGGAAGGCGGTCGCGTGAACCGGGAGTCCGGCTGCCGAAAGATCGTAGTAGCCGACGGCGCTCATACCCATAACGCCGAAGAGGCGGCGCATCGTCTGTAATTCGGCCGGCGTTCCGAGTCGAATCGCGCCGTGCCGTTCTTCACCGACGCGCGATTCGCGAGCGCGCTCCAAGCGTGCTCGAAGGCGAGGGTCGGCGCGCAGGACGCGCGCATTCGTGTCGCCGACGATTTGAAGCAGGGTGGCGTACTGGGGCACTTCTCGCGCGTACATCTGTGAGATGGCGGTCGCGAATAATTGCCGGATCGCGTCCGGTTCGGTCACCGTTCGTGCATCGAGTCCCCTACGGGAATACGCGCCGCGAGCGTGGCGTTCAACCGGATGCGAGGCCGAGCGTCGTGCGCAACTGCGTCAGCTCGTTTCGGAACGTAACGGCTTGCGCGTGCGTGCGAGCACTGCCGCATTCGTAGACAAGCGCCCGAGCATCTCCGATTCGTCGGGCGTCAACTGCGTGCCGTTCGTATGATGTCCGTAAACGACG
>CAXTIY010000467.1:0-2623 GCA_964244215.1 uncultured bacterium | reverse complement strand
AAGTCGTGGCGATCGTCGAGGCGATGAAGATGATGAACGAGATCCTCGCGCCGCGTGCCGGGTCCGTCGGAGCCGTGCACACCGCCGTCGGTGCGACGGTCGAAGCGCACGCGCCGATCCTGACCCTCGTATAGCGCGGCTTACGCGAGCGCGAGCACGAGCCGAACGCTCGTGCCGGCACGCGTGCTTTCGATCGCTACGTCGTCGACGAGCGCGCGCATGATGCCGAGTCCGCGGCCACGTTCCGGGTCGCCGTCGAGACGCCAACGCCCCTTATCCCAAACTTCGACCACGAGCCGGTCGCCGACGAGCCACGCCTTGAGCCGGAAGGTTCCCGTTTCACCGCGATAGGCGTGTTCGATCGCATTGCCGGCCGCTTCGCCCGCCGCGAGAACCACGTCGTTGATCTTTTCGCGCTCCACGCGCGCGTCTTCGAGAAAGGCGCGTAAGGCGCTTCGGAACTGCGGCGCACTTTGGGGCTCGGCGGGAAAGGCAAGATCGATTTGAGCGTGGGAAGACATTCCGGCACGTACGCGATTCAGCTTATGAAACGCGCACCCTTTTCAAGCTCCCCGAGGGGGTCAACGGAGTACCCGCAAATGGCGGGCCGTATGGCCACGAAAGCTGCGCGCGGCTCGCGCGCTCGGACCGAGAACGATAGCGGCGTGCCGCTTGCACCGAGCTATAGCGCGGCCGACGGCATGACTGCGGAGCGTGCACTCGGCGCGGACGCCGCGCCCGGCGACTTCCCTTACGTGCGCGGTATACGCGCGAGCGGGTATCGCGGCCGGCTTTGGACGATGCGCCAATATGCCGGTTTCGCGACGGCCGCCGAATCGAACGCGCGTTATCGCTATTTGCTCGCACGCGGCACCACTGGGCTTTCCGTCGCCTTCGACCTGCCGACCCAACTCGGCTACGATTCCGACGCCGCGCTCGCGCGCGGTGAAGTGGGTCGCGTCGGCGTCGCGATCGATCACGTGCGCGATATGGAAACGCTCTTCGACGACATTCCCCTGGGCGACGTGACGGTCTCGATGACGATCAATGCGCCTGCGGCGATCATCTTCGCGATGCTGCTCGCCGTGGCGCGCCGGCGCGGCATCCCGTTCGATAAACTCGGCGGCACGATTCAAAACGACGTCCTCAAAGAATACGTGGCGCGCGGGACCTACATCTATCCGCCGAAGCCCTCGATGCGCCTGGTCACGGACGTCATGGCGTATTGCGCGACCGACGTTCCCCAATGGAACACGATTTCGATTTCCGGCTATCACATTCGCGAGGCGGGTTCGACCGCAGTCGAAGAGATCGCCTTCACGCTTTCGAACGCGAAGGCATATCTGCGCGCGGCGCAAGCCGCCGGCCTCGCGATCGATACGATCGCGCCGCGAATCTCGTTTTTCTGGAACGCGCATAACGATTTCTTCGAAGAGATCGCGAAGTTTCGCGCGGCTCGCGGCCTTTGGGCCGCGATCGTGCGCGACGAGTTCGGGTCGCGCGATCCGCGTTCGCAGATGCTGCGCTTCCATACGCAGACCGGCGGCTCGACGCTCACGGCGCAGGAGCCGGACAACAACGTCGTGCGCGTGACGCTGCAAGCGCTCGCGGCCGTGCTCGGCGGAACGCAATCGCTCCACACCAACGGAAAAGACGAGGCGCTCGCGCTACCCACGGCGGAATCCGCGCGCGTGGCGCTGCGCACGCAGCAAATCATCGGTTACGAGAGCGGCGTAGCGGACGTCGTCGATCCGCTCGCGGGCTCGTACTACGTCGAGTCGCTTACCGCCGAATTAAGTGCTCGCGCGCGTGCGCTCATCGCAGAGATCGACGAACTCGGTGGGAGCGTCGATGCGATCGCGAGCGGCTGGATGCAGGCGCGCATCGCCGATTCCGCCTACCGCGCGCAACAAGCGATCGAGCGCGGAGATGCAGCGGTCATTGGGGTGAACGCTTTCGCGGAGCACGACTCCGGCGGCGTCGCGATGGATTTGCAAAAGATCGATGCCGGTATCGAGCGCGCGCAGGTCGCACGCTTGCAGCGCTACCGTGCCGAACGTGACGGCGCAAGCGTGGCGGCGCGCTTGGAAGACGTGCGCGTCGCCGCGCTCGCAACCGATAACCTCATGCCGCTTTTCGTCGACGCCGTCGACGCGGGAGCGACGCTCGGAGAAATCTGCGACGTTTTGCGCGGCGTCTTCGGACGTCACGTCGCGATGGAGGTCGCGTAAATGGCGATCGCCGCTTGAACGGATACGCGCTGGACCACGTCGCGATCGTCGTGCGCGATCTCGCGGCGACGCTCGAACTCTACGTTGAAACGCTCGGTTTCGCGGTCGTTTATCGTGAGATCGTCGCGGATCAAGGCGTGGAGGCCGTCGGCCTGCGTGCGGGCGACTCGCTCATCGAGTTGCTCCGTCCGCTCGACGAAGATTCCGCGATCGCGCGCTTCCGCGGTGAAGCACAAACGAAGCTGCATCATACGGCCTACCGCGTTAGCGATATCGAAGGCGAACTCGCGCGGCTGCGCGCGAAAAACGTGCGGCTCATCGACGAGCAGCCCCGGCGTGGAGCGCACGGTAATACCATCGCATTCCTACATCCAAAGAGCACGGGCGGCGTA